>NZ_JBGBPT010000003.1:0-2437 GCF_041106355.1 Streptomyces sp. BF23-19
CCCCCCGGGGCCCGCCCCTCCTTTACGGGGTGACCGGGCTGCTGTCCCCTGCCGTCCGGTCACGCGAAGGAGCGAGGTCCCACGACGCACGCTCCACGGGGCGTGCGTCTCATCGCTCCAGCGGATCCACGCGTGGTGTTGCGGTTCCGCGGCTGGCTGACGCGGACACCCTCACCAACGAAGGGCCCCGGGGCCGGTCACGGTCCGGACGGGTGACGCACAGCCGTCACACGCGCCCCCGGCACAGCTCCAGCAGGGTCATGGCGAGGGCGGTGCCGGGCTTTCCGAGCGCATCGCTCCAGTGCGAGAGCACCTCCATCTCGCGCGACAGGTGCACCCGACGCCCGCCGGACGCGATCCGGGCGTCCTGGATGACCGTCGAGACGGCCATCCGCTCCTGGATCAGGCCGATGATCCGGTCGTCGAGGGCGTCGATGCGCGTACGGGAATCGGCGATCAGCTGCTCGGGGGTGGTGGTGACGCTCATGGTGTTCTCTCCTGTGGATCGTGTCGTGCGGTGTCCCGACAGGAGCGGAAACGCGGAAGCGCCCCGGTCCTGTCGGACCGGGGCGCTTCCGGGAAGTCAGTGGCTCAAGCGAGCATCACGAGGACCCATGGCGACCGGACCGACCGGTGCCATAGGTAAAGAGGAAGCTCAGCTGCTTGCGCACGGGACGGATTATTACCTTCCGCCGACCCCGGGGCCAACCCGGATTCGGATGGTGAGACGAAGAGGGCCCGGCGGCCCCCGTTAGAATCGACAGAACAGCCACCTCTTCCGCCGGAAGGCCGCCCCGTGCCAGAAGCACCCTCCGCCGCCCACGACAGCGCCCCGGACACGGTTCTCGTCGTCGACTTCGGCGCCCAGTACGCCCAGCTCATCGCCCGCCGAGTCCGCGAGGCACGGGTCTACAGCGAGATCGTGCCGAGCTCGATGCCCGTCGACGAGATGCTGGCCAAGAACCCGAAGGCGATCATCCTCTCCGGCGGTCCGTCCTCCGTGTACGAGGCGGGTGCCCCCCAGCTCGACCGTGCGATCTTCGAGGCCGGCGTCCCCGTCTTCGGCATGTGCTACGGCTTCCAGCTGATGGCCGTCAGCCTCGGCGGCCAGGTCGACAACACCGGCGCCCGCGAGTACGGCCGCACCCCGCTGGCCGTCTCCAAGGCCGGCTCCACCCTCTTCGAGGGCACCCCCGAGAACCAGTCGGTGTGGATGTCCCACGGCGACGCCTGCTCCGCCGCCCCCGAGGGCTTCACCGTCACCGCGTCGACGAACGTCGTCCCGGTCGCGGCCTTCGAGAACGACGAGAAGAAGCTGTACGGCGTGCAGTACCACCCCGAGGTGATGCACTCCACGCACGGCCAGCAGATCCTGGAGCACTTCCTCTACCGCGGTGCGGGCCTCGCCCCCACCTGGACCACCGGCAACATCGTCGAGGAGCAGATCGCGGCGATCCGCGAGCAGGTCGGCGACAAGCGCGCCATCTGCGGCCTCTCCGGCGGCGTGGACTCCGCGGTCGCCGCGGCCCTCGTGCAGAAGGCCATCGGCTCGCAGCTGACCTGCGTCTACGTCGACCACGGCCTGATGCGCAAGGGCGAGACCGAGCAGGTCGAGAAGGACTTCGTCGCCGCGACCGGCGTGCAGCTGAAGGTCGTCGACGCGCAGGAGCGCTTCCTGACCGCGCTGGCCGGCGTCTCCGACCCGGAGACCAAGCGCAAGATCATCGGCCGCGAGTTCATCCGCGTCTTCGAGCAGGCCCAGCTGGAGATCCTCCAGGAGGACGGCCCGGCGGTCGCCTTCCTCGTGCAGGGCACCCTGTACCCGGACGTCGTCGAGTCCGGCGGCGGCACCGGCACCGCCAACATCAAGTCCCACCACAACGTGGGCGGCCTCCCCGACGACATCGAGTTCGAGCTCGTCGAACCGCTGCGCCAGCTGTTCAAGGACGAGGTCCGGATGGTCGGCCAGGAGCTCGGCCTGCCGGACGAGATCGTCCAGCGCCAGCCCTTCCCGGGCCCCGGCCTCGGCATCCGCATCGTCGGCGAGGTCACCAAGGAGCGCCTGGACCTGCTCCGCGAGGCCGACGCCATCGCCCGCCACGAGCTGACCGCGGCCGGCCTCGACCGCGAGATCTGGCAGTGCCCGGTCGTCCTGCTCGCGGACGTCCGCAGCGTCGGCGTCCAGGGCGACGGCCGCACCTACGGCCACCCGATCGTGCTGCGCCCCGTCTCCTCCGAGGACGCGATGACCGCGGACTGGACGCGCATGCCGTACGAGGTCCTCGCCCGGATCTCGACCCGCATCACCAACGAGGTGCCGGAGGTGAACCGGGTGGTCCTCGACTGCACGAGCAAGCCCCCGGGCACCATCGAGTGGGAGTAGTCCCACCCGGATCACCGTGAAGCCGCCGCCCCGCACCCGCGGGCGGGGGGTTTG
>NZ_JBGBPT010000003.1:2447-180240 GCF_041106355.1 Streptomyces sp. BF23-19
GCCTTCGCCGTTCCTCTGGCCACTTGGCAGGGGCCCGGGTACCTTGCGCGGCGAACCGAGCCGTTCGAAGGAGCGCCCATGCCGGACCAGCCCGTACCCGTGCCCGTGGAGCGGCTGGGCTTCGAGATGCCGCCCGTGCACGACACCGCCGAAGCGGCGCGCGCCCACCGCAAGGAGCGGCTCGCCGAGGCGCTGCGGCTGCTGGGGCGCCTCGGGTACGAGGACGGGGTGGCGGGGCAGATCACCGCACGGGACCCGGAGTTCGAGGACTGCTACTGGGTGAACCCCTTCGGCCGGGCCTTCACCGCGCTCACCGCCGACGACCTGCTGCTGGTCGACGGGGACGGGCGGGTGGTCACGGGCGGGCGCCGGGTCAACCAGCTGGCCTTCGCGGTGCACGCGGCCGTCCACCGCCGGCGCCCCGAGGTGGTCGCCGTCGTCCGCGCGCGGGCCCCGTACGGCCGGGCCCTCGCCGCCCTGGGCGAGCTGCTGGCCCCGATCAGCGAGGAGGCCTGCGCCTTCTACGAGGACCACGCGCTCCTCGACGAGTACGCCGGGGCCGACGAGCCGGAACGGACCGCGCTCGCGCTGGGCCCGTACAAGGCACTGGTCCTGCGCAACCGGGGGCTGCTGACGGTGGGGGACTCCGTGGACGCCGCGGTCTGGTGGTTCATCGAGGCGGAACGGGCCGCGCAGGTGCAGCTGATCGCCCGGGCCGCGGGGAAACCGGTGCCCATCGACCACCGGGCAGCGGCCCTGACGCGCGAGCGGTTCGGGTCCGATCTGGCCGCCTGGGTGAGCTACCAGCCCCTCAGGGAGCTGGTGGCGTCAACATCATGAACCGTTAATCACCTGCTCTGACATCGTGCGCAATCCGGAGCACTGCCGCAGTGGTGCACAATTCGCTGGCATTGCACCGGAGTTCAGAGAGGCGGCACGTAGTGGCTGTCCAAGAGATGTCCCGAGGTACCCATACCACCGCCTGCGCCTGCGACGAGTGCGCCCGCGAGGGCCACCGACGCGCGGTCGCGGCGTTCCTGGAGAAGCGCGACGAGTTCGCCTCCGGGCAGGGCGTGCCGGCCGCCGTGGCCCACTCGCTCGGGGCCTCCCGCCAGTGGGTCTCCGACGAGCTGACCCTGTCCGCCCGTACCGTCGCCGACCGGGGCCGGGAGGCCGGCAACTCCTGGCTGTACCTGTTCTCGCGGCGGGCCGTCCTCGCCGTCTGGATCGCCGCCGGGGTCCTGCTGCTGGTGCAGGTCGCCGCCGCGCTCGGCACCGGCTGGTCCACGGCGCGCACCGCCGGGCTGCTGGCCGCCCTGGTGCTGGCCGGGCTGCTCACGGTCGCGGCCCGCGCCCAGTCGGTACGGGGCGGGCTGCTGGCCCCGCTGGTCGGCGAGGACAACCGGCTGTCCACCTCCAAGGCGGTGCCCAGTGCCTGGGTGGTGCTGACGGCCTTCGCCACGCTGCTGCCCGCGCTGCGGCTGGCCACCTCCGCGCCCGGGCCGCAGCGGCAGGCGCTGTACGCGGGCCTGGCGCTGGACCGGGCGCTGCCGCTGCTGGCGGTGGTCTCGCTGACCTCGGCCGTGGCGGTGCTGGTGCGCCGGGTGGTCTCCGTACGGATCATGGGTCAGCGGCTGCAGAAGCTGCCGGCCGACCGGCCGCGCGGGGTGGACCTGCTGACGGACGACGCCGGCCGCGGGAGCTTCCCCGACGCCCAGTACGTCCTCGTCTCGACCGTGGTGCTCTGCTACGCGGCGGTCTCGCTGGCGCGCTTCCCCGACCGGCTGCCGCAGCTGCCCTGGGCGCTGGCCCTGCTGGTGGCGCTGTCGGCCGCGGTGTACCTGGCGGCGAAGTACGCGGAGGGCAGCCGTCCGCTGGTGCTGTCGGTGGTGCGCAGACGGGAGCCCGGGGATCTGGACGCGGCCGTCCGCCCCGGGGACGACATCGAGATCCGGGGTGTGGGCTTCGTGCCGCCGGGGGCGCAGACGCCCGAGATGCTGGCCCGTCTGGTCGTACGGATCGGGGCGGTGCACGTGCACGTACCGCTGGTCCCGGTGGCGGGCGGATTCACCAACCCCTCCGACGCCGTGCTGACCGTGCCGGTCCCGGCGGAGGTGGAGCCGGGGCGCGTCGAGATCCAGGTGGTCACGGCCGCGGGGGTGGAATCCAACCGCTGCACCATCGATGTTGCCGAGTGATCGGGGTACACATGTCCCGTGAACCGAACCGATGTTCTTGAAACCGACGCCCCTCGCACCGCGGTGGGCCCGCGTGAGCTGGCCTCCCGGCACGCGCTGCTGCCCTTGCGGCTCTTCCTCGGCGTGACCTTCGTGTACGCGGGGATCGACAAACTGACCGACCCGGCGTTCCTCTCCGCCTCCGGCGACGGCTCCATCGGCGACCTGATGCGCGGGGTGCGTGACACCTCCGCGATCCCCGCCATGGTGGACATGGCGCTGAGCTCGCCCGTCGGCTTCGCCGTGGCCCTGGCCATCGGGGAGATCCTGGTCGGCCTCGGAGCCATGGTCGGCCTGCTGACCCGTATCGCGGCCGTCGGCGGGGCGCTGATCGCGCTCAGCCTCTGGCTCACGGTGTCGTGGGCCGTGACCCCGTACTACTACGGCAACGACCTGATCTACATGATGGCGTGGACCCCGCTGATCCTCGCCGGAGCGCCCTACCTGTCGCTGGACTCGGTGATCCGGTCGCGCCTGTCCCGGCGTACGGCATAGGTCACCAGCCCGACCAGCGCGGCGAGGGTGAGCCCGCCCATGGTGATCGGGATGACCGCGAACCAGGGCAGGTCCGCCTCGCCGGTGGTGCCGACCAGGTAGAGCACGCCCGCCACCACCAGGGCCAGCCCCGCGATCAGCCGTCCCGGCTGGAACTCATGACGCCGCACGGGCCACCTCCACCTGTCCGAAGTCCGCACCGAGGTGCAGCTCGATCGTCCCGCCGGCCTCGGTGCCGGCAGCCGGCGCGAGGGTCTCCGTGCGGTTCTGCTCACCGATCCGCTCGATCCGGTCCGCGCGGTCCCCGGGCATCCGCACGTCGCCCGCACGCCGGATGGTGACATCGGCCTGCGCGGTGACCTCCCGCGGCAGGACCACCTTGAGCCGGCCCGCCTCGATCGAGGCCGCGACGGCCACCGTGGTGCCCTTCGGCACGTCCAGCCGGCTCAGGTCCAAGGTGGCGAGCCCGGTGCCCGCCTCGTACACGGGTTGCACGTCGGCCACCGCGGCCGGCCGCCACTCCACCCGTTGCCAGTCCGTGCCGATCTCCCGGGGCAGTACGGCCGCGCCCGCGAGCAGACCCGCGGTGAACACGGCCAGCACGATCGTGCCGAACCCGGTACGTCCCAGCAGGGAGCTGACCGCGAGGCCCAGACCGAAGACGATCAGCGCCGCGGCGAGCCCGGTCTGCAGTGCCTCGCCGAGCGGGTTGCCCTCCCAGGTGGCGGCGGTCCCCGCGATCCCGGCCAGCAGCGCCAGCACGAAGACCCGGCCGCCGATGCCGCCGCGCGGGCGGGCCGGGGCGACGGGCGCCTTCGCGGCCGCCTCCGGGGTGCGGCGGCCGACCACCGCCGGATCCTCGGTGTCGTCCGGCCCCCACAGATATCCCGTCCCGCCGACCGGGCCGGTCGTACCGTCCTTGACCAGCGGGTCCCGCCACCAGGACGGCCCGCCGGGGGTGGGCGGCGCCTGTGTCTCCGGCGGGGCCGGCGAGTGCGCGGCGCGGGGGGCCCCGCCGGCCGGGTCGGGCGCCTGCGCCTCGGGCCCGGTGTGGCGCTTGCGCTGCGACCAGTACGAGGCCCCGCCCAGCGCCAGCACGACCAGCACCGAGAAGGCCGCCAGCCCGCCGTTGTCCAGCATCGACAGGAACAGCGCGCAGCCCACCAGCGCGGCGAACACGGCCGCCAGCGTGGCCCCCTCCACCCGGCCGGTCAGCAGCTTCTTCGCCTCGCTGTCCTCCTCGCCGTCCTGGGGGAGGAGCAGCCACGCGAAGCCGTAGAAGATCAGACCGACGCCGCCGGTGACCGCGAGGACACCGAGGACGATGCGGAAGACCACCGGGTCCAGGTCGAAGTACCGGCCGAGGCCGCCGCACACGCCCGCGAGGACCTTGTCGCGCTTGCTGCGGCGCAGGGGCGGCCTGGGGTCGGCGGCCCGCAGGCCCCCGGGCCCGGCCGGCGGGGCGTCGTGTACTTCGGTCATGGGTCCATGGTGACGGCCCGACGAAGCGCGCGGCATCCGGCCCTACCCTGGTGCAACCCTGATATCCCCCCGGTACAAGTGGGGGGATGCCCTGATGCCCGGCCACCACCGCGCGTGTGACCCTTGGTGACATGCCCGTAGCCGCCGCTCCCCGTACCCCGCACGCACCGGACGCCGACGAGGTGCCGCAGCGCAAGCTCTACCGCAGCGCCGACGGCCGGATGCTCGGCGGTGTGGCGCGCGGTCTCGCCGGGCACCTCGGGCTTCCGGTGGGCTGGGTCCGCCTGGCGTTCCTCCTGCTGTTCATGTGGGGCGACGGGCTGGGCGTGCTGCTGTACGCCGCGTTCTGGGTCTTCGTACCGCTCGGCGTCGGCGGCCGGACCGGGCACCGCTCCTTCTTCGAGACCCTCCCCGACGGCACCCGCCGACTGCGCAAGCCCGACCGCGGGCAGATCACCGCGCTGATCGCCCTGTTCATCGGCGCGGGCATCTTCATCTCCAAGGTCCAGCTCGGCGGCGCGTCCGGCCGGTACGTGTGGCCGACGCTGCTGGTCGGGGCCGGGGTGGTGCTCGTGTGGCGGCAGGCCGACAACGCCCGCCGCGCCCACTGGTCGACGGCCGCCGGACGGCACGGACGGCTCTTCCAGGTGGCGCGGGCGCTGGCCGGCGTCGCCCTGGTCGGGGTGGGCCTGACCGTCTTCATCGTCGTCCGGGGCTCCGCCGCACAGCTCGGCAACGTCCTCACCGCCACCCTCGCCGTCCTCGTCGGCGTGGCCCTGCTCGCCGGACCCTGGCTGATCCGGATGACCCAGGACCTGTCCGAGGAACGCCTGATGCGCATCCGCGCCCAGGAGCGCGCCGAGGTCGCCGCCCACGTGCACGACTCGGTGCTGCACACCCTCACCCTGATCCAGCGCAACGCGGAGGACGTCTCCGAGGTGCGCCGCCTCGCGCGGGCGCAGGAACGAGAACTGCGGAACTGGCTCTACAAGCCCGAGGGCACCGGCAAGGACGAGGCGGAGGAGCCGGCCACCCTCGCGGAGGCCGTGAAGAAGACCGCCGCCGAGGTGGAGGACCACCACGGCGTCCCGATCGAGGTCGTGGTCGTCGGGGACTGCCCGCTCGACGAGCGGCTGGCGGCACAGATACAGGCCGCGCGCGAGGCGATGGTCAACGCCGCCAAGTACGGTGGCGAGGGCGGGCCCGTACAGGTGTACGCGGAGGTCGAGGGGCAGACGGTGTTCGTGTCCGTACGGGACCGGGGACCGGGCTTCGACATCGACGCGGTACCCGGAGACCGCATGGGCGTACGAGAATCGATCATCGGCCGGATGCAGCGCAACGGCGGGACCGCACGGCTGCGGTCCGCGCCCGACGGCGGCACGGAAGTCGAGCTGGAGATGGAGAGGGCGGCGAACACAGCATGACCGAGGCGGGAGAGAACGCAGGCGTGGGGGAGACCAGGCGTGTCCGGGTGGTGCTCGTCGACGACCACAGGATGTTCCGTACGGGAGTGCAGGCCGAGATCGGCGAGACCGAGCGGACGGGCGTCGAGGTCGTCGGCGAGGCGGCCGACGTCGACCAGGCCGTCACCGTCATCACCGCCACCCGGCCCGAGGTGGTCCTGCTCGACGTGCACCTGCCCGGCGGGGGCGGCGTCGAGGTCCTGCGGCGCTGCGCCCCGCTGATGGCGGCGGCCGAGAACCCGGTGCGGTTCCTGGCGCTGTCGGTGTCGGACGCGGCCGAGGACGTCATCGGGGTCATCCGGGGCGGTGCGCGCGGGTACGTCACCAAGACCATCACCGGTAGCGACCTGGTGGACTCGGTCTTCCGGGTGCAGGACGGGGACGCGGTGTTCTCGCCGCGGCTGGCGGGCTTCGTGCTCGACGCGTTCGCCTCGACGGACGCGCCGCCGGTCGACGAGGACCTGGACCGGCTCACGCAGCGCGAGCGCGAGGTGCTGCGGCTGATCGCGCGCGGGTACGCGTACAAGGAGATCGCCAAGCAGCTCTTCATCTCGGTGAAGACCGTGGAGTCGCACGTCTCCGCCGTCCTGCGCAAGCTCCAGCTCTCCAACCGGCACGAGTTGACCCGCTGGGCGACGGCCCGCCGCCTGGTCTGAGTCCGGCGTCCGGGGTCTGACCTGCGGTGTGACCCACGCCGCAGGTCGACCTGGCAACCGGGAGCGCGCCCGCCGCCCTCTAGGCTGGCGTGATGAGCTTGACCGGTACACCCTTCTTCGCGACGGTGATCGCCCTGACGGTGATCGCCGTCGTCCTTCCGCTGGCCGTGTGGAGCAAGGTGCGCGGTCCGGCCGCCGTACGCACCGCCCTGCGCGCACTGATGGTGGTGTTCGCCCAGGTCACAGCCGTCGCCGTGGTGTTCGTCGCGGTCAACCGGGCCGAGCACTTCTACGCCTCCTGGAGCGACCTGCTCGGTACCGGCAAGTACGTCACGGCCGCCCCCGACCTCGGTCCGGACGGACTCGGCGGCAAGAAGGTCGAAGAGGCCCCGAAGGTCAAGCAGGAGTTCCAGCCGGTGGAGGGGCTGGGCGGCCGCGTCAAGAAGACCGAGCTCGACGGCAAGATCTCCGGGGTCAAGGGCGACGTCATGGTGTGGCTGCCGCCGCAGTACGACGACCCGGCCTACAAGGACAAGAAGTTCCCGGTGGTCGAGCTGATACCGGGCATACCGGGGACCGGGAAGTCCTGGTTCCAGGGACTCAAGGCGCACGAGGTGCTGGAGCCGCTGATGAAGAGCGGCAAGGTCCAGCCGTTCATCCTGGTCTCGCCGCGCGCCATGCTGCTCGGCAACGGCGACACCGGCTGCGCCAACCTCCCCGGCAAGGTCAACGCGGACAGCTGGTTCAGCGTCGACGTCCGCAAGATGGTCGTCGACAACTTCCGGGCCTCGGACGAGGCCCGCACCTGGGGCGTGGCCGGCTACTCGGCCGGCGCGTACTGCGCCGCCAAGCTCGCCATCGCCCACCCCGACCGCTACAGCGCGGCCGTCTCCCTGTCCGGCTACAACGACCCGGGGCAGGAGCCCTCGTCGCTGGTCGCCAAGGACCCCGAACTGCGCCGCACGCACAACCTGAAGAACATGCTCCAGGCCGCGCCCACCCCGCCGCCGGTGGCGCTGTGGATGTCGGGGGCCGAGCAGGACGGCTACCTGTCCGGCCTGGACCTCAAGGCGATCGCCAAGAGCCCGACCACGGTGCACGCGGAGAAGGTCGTCGGCGGGCACAACCTCGAATCGTGGTCCAAGCAGCTGCCGCAGACCTTCGGCTGGCTGAGCGGCGTGGTCAAGGCGCCGTAGACGCCCGCGGCTGAGGGGACTACGCGGGACGGGAGGCGCCGGCCCAGGGCATCGAGTCGATCGGCGCCAGCCGGACCGTGGATCCGGGGCGCGGGGCGTGGATCATCTGGCCGTTGCCGATGTAGAGGCCGACGTGGGTCACCCCGGAGTAGAAGAACACCAGGTCGCCGGGGGCCAGCTGGTCGCGGGAGACGCGCCGGCCGGCGTTGATCTGGGTGTAGGTGGTGCGGGGCAGGGAGACCCCGGCCGAGCGCCAGGCCGCCTGGGTCAGGCCGGAGCAGTCGAAGGACCCCGGGCCCGTCGAGCCCCAGACGTACGGCTTGCCGATCGCGCTGTACGCGAAGGCCACGGCGCGGGCCGCGCGCGAACCGTCGGACGGGGGCGGGGGCGTGTTGCCCTGGGACGCGGCGGATCCGGCGGGTGCGCCGGCCGAGCCGCCGACCGAGCCGCCGGCCGATCCGGCCTCGTAGGCGGCCCGCTCCTCGGCGGTGAGCCGGGCCAGCATGTTCTTGGCGGCGGTGAGCTTCTCCTCGATCACGGCCTTGTGCGAGGCGAGTTCCCGCTGCCGGGAGCGGAGGTCGGCGAGCCGCCCGGAGGCCCGCTCGCGGAGCTTGCCGACCTCGTCGAGCCGCCGGCGCACGGTGGTGATCCCGGCGGCGTTGCGGTCCCCGGCGCGGGCGATGAACGCGGCCTGGGAGAGGTACTCCTGCGGGTCGGAGGCCAGCGCGAGCTGGACGGCGGTACCCAGGGACCCGCTGCGGTACTGGGAGGCCGCGAGCGTTCCGAGCGCGCTGCGGGCGGTGTTGAGCTGGTCGGTCTTGCGGGCGGTCTCCTCGCGCAGCCCGGTCAGCGCGCGTTCGGCCTCGTCCGCCTGTTCCTTCGCCCCGTTGTACTGCTCGGTCGCCGCCTCGGCCTCCTGGTAGAGCCGGTCCACCTCCGACTTGACCTGGGCGGGGGTGGGCCGAGGGTCGGCCTGGGAGGTGCCTTCGAAGGTGGTGACGGTGGCAGCGCCCGCGAGGGCGAGGGTGGCGGCGGTCGTCCGTACCGGGCCGCCGGAGAGCGGGCGCTGCCTGGGCTTTCGATGACTGGCCACGCGGGCCTCACGTCCTTCCTCTGTCGGTGCTTGGAGGAGGACGCTAGACCCGAAGGTAACGGGCGGATGACGAGATGATCGTAAGTGTCTCGATACGATCGGAGCTGGCTGCCGAGGACCGGAGCGGATCGTTCCGGTGTGGGTCAGTGCCAGAGAAGGGCGATGAAGATGTTGATCACGGTCAGCCCGCCGACGGCCCCGAACAGCGCCTTGTCCACGTGCTCCTCGTCGCGCTTGACGTAGACGAGGCAGAGGATCACGAAGAGGATGGCGAGCTTCACGCCGACCTTGACGTTGTTGACGGGGGTCCCGTCCATCTGGTTGAAGCCGACCAGGAGAACGCCGGTGACGAGCATGGTGAGCGCGCCGTGCCGCATGGCGGGCGTGAAACGGGCGGTACCCGCGCTCATCGCCTTCATCTGGGTCAGGAAGCCACCGAGGAGCGCGGCGATCCCGATGATGTGCAGGCCGACGAAGACACTGATGAGTACGTCCATGGCGTCGAGCGTACGAGGCGGCCCGGTCAGCCGAGGAAGCGGGTCGGTGCGGCCGTCACGGCCTCCGGCCGCCCCGCCATGTCCGTACGAGGTCTGCGTACAGTGGGGTCATGCCTGCTGCCGCCGCCGAGCCGACCCACCCCGCCGCCGACCGCATCGAGCTGGTCGAGGTGCTGGCGGCGCTCGGACACCCCGTCCGGCTGGAGATCGTCCGCAAGCTGGCCTCCGGCGCGGAGGCGTTCTGCGGCGAGGTCGTCCCCGACCTGCCCCGCTCCAGCGTCACGCACCACCTCAAGACGCTGCGCGAGAGCGGGCTCATCTGCCAGCGCCCCCAGGGCCGCAAGCTCTTCCTCGCGCTGCGCCGCGAGGACCTGGAGCTCCGTTTTCCCGGTCTGCTCGAACTCGTGCTGGCCTGTCGGTCCCGCCCCCTAGACTCGGAATGCGATGAGCAGCCTCTTTGACGACAGTTTCCTGGCGGACCTCACCCCCTCCGACGAGGTCCCGCCGCCGCCCGAGGACCACGCCGCCCCCGAAGCGGGCGCGGACGATCTCTTCGGGGGGCGGTTCGACGTACCCATGAGCGGGGACGCGTACTACCGGGACGGCGCCCCCAGGCCCGTCATCGACCCGGCGACGCTCCTGGACGGGCTCAACGAGGAGCAGCGCGCGGCCGTGGTGCACGCGGGCACCCCGCTGCTCATCGTGGCCGGCGCCGGCTCCGGCAAGACCCGGGTACTGACCCACCGCATCGGACACCTGCTGTCCGCGCGCAACGTCCACCCCGGCCAGATCCTGGCGATCACCTTCACCAACAAGGCCGCCGGTGAGATGAAGGAGCGCGTCGAGGGCCTGGTCGGCCCGCGCGCGAACGCCATGTGGGTCTCCACCTTCCACAGTGCGTGCGTGCGCATCCTGCGCCGCGAGTCCAAGCGGCTCGGCTTCACGTCCTCGTTCTCGATCTACGACGCGGCCGACTCGAAGCGCCTGATGGCGCTCGTCTGCCGCGACCTGGACCTGGATCCGAAGAAGTTCCCGCCGAAGGCCTTCAACGCCAAGATCTCGAACCTGAAGAACGAGCTGATCGACGAGGAAGCCTTCGCCGACCAGGCCGTCGACGGGTTCGAGAAGACCCTCGCCCAGGCGTACGCGATGTACCAGGGGCGGCTGCGCGAGGCCAACGCGCTCGACTTCGACGACATCATCATGACCACGGTCCACCTGCTCCAGGCGTTCCCGGACGTCGCCGAGCACTACCGGCGCCGCTTCCGGCACGTCCTCGTCGACGAGTACCAGGACACCAACCACGCGCAGTACACGCTGGTGCGCGAGCTGGTGGGCACCGGCTACCCCGACCTGCCCCCGGCCGAGCTGTGCGTGGTCGGTGACGCCGACCAGTCGATCTACGCCTTCCGCGGGGCGACCATCCGCAACATCCTCCAGTTCGAAGAGGACTACAAGGACGCGACGACGATCCTGCTGGAGCAGAACTACCGCTCCACGCAGACGATCCTCTCCGCGGCCAACGCGGTCATCGAGCGCAACGAGAACCGCCGCGCGAAGAACCTGTGGACCGAGGCCGGCACCGGCGCCGTCATCACCGGCTACGTCGCGGACACCGAGCACGACGAGGCCCAGTTCGTCGCCGACGAGATCGACCGGCTCACCGACGCGGGCGACGCCAAGGCGGGCGACGTCGCGATCTTCTACCGGACCAACGCGCAGTCCCGCGTGTTCGAGGAGATCTTCATCCGGGTCGGACTGCCCTACAAGGTCGTCGGCGGCGTGCGCTTCTACGAGCGCAAGGAGGTCCGCGACGTCCTCGCGTACCTGCGCGTCCTGGCGAACCCCGAGGACAACGTCCCGCTGCGGCGCATCCTGAACGTGCCCAAGCGCGGCATCGGCGAACGCGCCGAGGCGATGATCGACGCCCTCGCGATGCGCGAGAAGATCACCTTCCCGCAGGCCCTGCGCCGCGTGGACGAGGCCTTCGGCATGGCGGCGCGCTCCACCAACGCGGTGAAGCGGTTCAACGTGCTGATGGAGGAGCTGCGCACGATCGTCGACTCGGGCGCGGGCCCGGCGGTGGTGCTGGAAGCGGTGCTGGAGCGGACGGGGTACCTCGCCGAACTCCAGGCGTCGACCGACCCGCAGGACGAGACGCGCATCGAGAACCTGCAGGAGCTCGCGGCCGTGGCCCTGGAGTTCGAGCAGGCACGCGAGGCCGCGGCGGCCGAGGCCGCCGAGACCGGGGCCCCGGCTCCCGGGTCCGGCACCCTGGCCGAGTTCCTGGAGCAGGTCGCGCTCGTCGCCGACTCCGACCAGATCCCGGACGAGGACACCGAGGGCACGGGCGTCATCACGCTGATGACCCTGCACACCGCCAAGGGCCTCGAATTCCCCGTGGTCTTCGTGACCGGCATGGAGGACGGGGTCTTCCCGCACATGCGGGCGCTGGGCCAGACCAAGGAGCTGGAGGAGGAGCGCCGCCTCGCCTACGTGGGCATCACACGGGCGCGCGAGCGGCTGTACCTGACCCGCTCCAGCATGCGCAGCGCGTGGGGCACGCCCTCGTACAACCCGCCGTCGCGGTTCCTGGAGGAGATTCCGGCCGAGTACCTCCAGTGGAAGCGGACGGGCGCCACGCAGAAGCCGGCGGGTCCGATGCGCAGCTCGGGGTACGGGTCGTCGTCGTCCGGATCGGGCAAGGCGACGTTCGGCACCTCGCCGGAGGCGTTCCTGTCCTCGTCGCGCACGAAGTCGGGGCCGTCCGGATTCGCGACGCGGCGGGCCGCCGACAAGCCGGTCATCGCCCTGGTGGTCGGGGACCGGGTCACGCACGACCAGTTCGGGCTCGGCACCGTCATGGAGGTCAAGGGAGCGGGCGCGGACGCGCAGGCCACCATCGACTTCGGGGACGACAAGCCCAAGCGGCTGCTGCTGCGTTACGCGCCGGTGCAGAAGCTGTAGGACGACGGACGGCCGCGTCGATCGTCGGCCACGCGCCTTCGGGCCGCGCGGCGCTCACATCGGTTGTCAGGTGCGGGAGTCGCGTCGGCCGGGTCGTGTCGGCCGAGGTGTCGTCGACCGCGGGTGTCGTCGACCGAGGGTTACGTCGACCGAGGGTTACGTCGACCGCGGGTTACGTCGACCGCGGGTTACGTCGACCGCGGGTTACGTCGGGTCCAGACCGTGGCTGCGCAGCCACGGCAGGGGGTCGATCGCGGATCCGCCGCCGGGCCGGACCTCGAAGTGGAGGTGCGGGCCGGTGGAGTTGCCCGAGTTGCCCGAGTAGGCGATGACGTCGCCCGCCTTGACCTTGCCACCGCGGATCTTGGTGGAGCTGAGGTGGCAGTACCAGGTCTCGGTTCCGTCGGGCGCGGTCACTATCGCCATGTTCCCGTAGGCGCTGTTGTACTGGGTGCGCACGGTGCCGTCGGTGGCCGCCATGACCGGGGTCCCGTAGGAGACCGGGAAGTCGATGCCGGTGTGCACCGACATCCACATGCCGCCGGCCTGGCCGAAGTTGGCGCTGAGGCCGTGCTGGTTCACGGGGATGGCGAACTTGGGGCGGGCGGCCTCCTTGGCCGCGGCCTCCTCCGCCTTCTTCTTCTTTTCCTCTTCCTGGCGCTCGCGCAGGTCGATGCGCTCCTGCGTGCGGCTCGCGCGGTCCGCGAAGTCGCCCGCGTCGGCGCTGAGCGCGACCAGTTGGGTGTCGAGCTTGGTGTTCGCCGCGACCGGTTTCACCGAGGCCGGGTCGGGCGCGGCCATCGTGGTGGGCTCCTCGGCGGGCCGGTCCGTGCCGGTGAGGCCGCCGACGGAGGCGGCCGCGACGCCCGCGACGCCCATCACGCAGGCGGAGGGCACGGCCACGGTCAGCAAGGCGGAACGCTTCGCCGGATTGCGGCGACGGCTGCTGCCACCGCTGCCGCTGCTCGCCTTGGCGGCGGAGCCGGTCTTGCCGTTGCCCTTGGCGGCCGTCCGGCGCGCGGAGCGCGGGGTCGAGGTCACGGGCATGGTCTGGGTGGGGAGGTCGTGGACCTCGGGCAGATCGTGAGCCTCGGGCAGATCGAACGCCTCGGACGCCTCGTGTGCCTCGTGCGCTTCGTGGACCTGCGGCGTTTCCTCGGAGAGCACCTCGAAGACGGCGGTCTCGCTGTACGTGGCGGACTCGGTCTCGAAGCCGGTCTCGAAGCCGTTCCGGTGACCGGAGTCGACGACGACGGCCTGGGTGGCCTCGTAGGCGTAGCCGACGGTGGTCGCCTGGTACGCGTACTCCTGCTGCGCGGATTCGGGCGCGGGCCGGTACTCGTACGCGTAGCCCGCCTCGGGCTGGGCCGGGGTCTCGGCGACGGTGTTCCAGGCGGTGGCGTCGTAGGCGCCGGTCTCGGTGCCGGTGGTGCCGTAGCCCGGCATCGCCCAGTGCCCGGTCTGCTCGCCGGAGGTGTCGTAGCCGAAGGAGGGCTGCTGGTACTGCGGGTAGCCGGAGTAGTCCGTGCTCGGCGTGTTCCAGGCGCTCGCGTCCCAGCTCCCGGTGGTGTCCTCGGGGGCGACCTGGGTAGGGATCGTGGACAGGTAACTGTCCTGCGAGGCCCACGCGGTGGCGTCGTACGCGCCCGTGTCGTAGGAACCGTAGGCGGCGTAGTTGACGCCCTGGCCCTGCGTTTCATAGGCAACGTAGGGCGAGTCACCAGCGAAAGCGGTGGTGGAAAGGCCGTCGTACCCGGGATCCGGATACTGGCCCGACGTGGGGCGGTCGTTCACCAACTTCTCTTTCGCCTCGGCAGTGGGGGCCTGGGTGGCCGGGAACGCAAGGTTCACCGGAGGAGAGCAGTGGCGTGACTGTACCCGGCGGTTACTCGCCACGACAATCTTCGCCGGGTCCCCAGATCTCCGGAACCGGGCATTCGGCCGTCTTTCGGTCGTCGAAATGCGGACCCTTGGCCTTGAGTTCGAAATTAGTTCGACTCCTGGTCGCTCGTCGGCTAGGCGACGGAGGCGGCGTCGGTGCCCGCGACGGCGGCCAGGCCGGGCCCGTCGAGGGTGCGGCGGACCGCCGCGATCACGGCGGGATGAGCGGCCAGCGCAAGATGTCCGATACCGGTGACCTGCACGTTCTCCACACACAGATCCGGGTGTTCGATCCGCGCGGTCGCGACCGGAATCATGATCGCGTCGAACTCGCTCCAGAACGCGACGCATCGGGTGGCACAGCCGGGCGTGGGCGCGGCGAGCTCGGTGATCACCTCGGAGTCCGGGCGTATCTGGCGAATCAGCGGGTGCGCGTCCATGAAAGGGGCGACCCGGGTGCCGGAGTGCGGGGTGCCGAGGGTGACGAGCGTCCGGACGCGGCTGTCTCCGCCGAGTCGCTGCACGTAGTACCGGCCGACCAGCCCGCCCAGGCTGTGCCCGACCAGATCCACCCGCTCCTGCCCGGTGCGCTCGCACAGCTCCTCGACACGCCGGGCGAGATGGCGGGCGGTGACGCGCAGGTCGAGGGTGAACGGGGAGTAGTTGTACGCCTCCACGTGCCGGCCTCCCGCTCCGAGCGCGCGGCGCAGCAGGACGAAGACGGACCGGTTGTCGGTGAACCCGTGGAGCAGGAGCACCGGCGGCCGTGTCGTGGGCGGGCGGGCGGCGACCTTTTCCTGGCACACTCCGGTGGGATACAGCAGGAGGTGCCCGCCGAACACCATCACCTCGAGTGCGCCGGCCCGCAGCGCGGCGCCGGACAAGGGCATGGACATGGGTACGGACAGCCCCATCGACGGCCTCCCCTGAGCCTCAGCGGGACCGCGGCGGTCGCACCACCGTGCCGTGCGGCTGTCGGCACGGTGGCGCAATGCCGTCCCACGTGTGATTTCCCCCTCGTGATTGACCGCGAAACGGCGGCGTGCGCGATGCTGTACTTAACGTTCGTTCACTCGGGAGGCAGTGCGATGGGTGTGACCGGTCCGATCCGTGTGGTGGTGGCCAAGCCGGGTCTCGACGGCCACGACCGCGGGGCCAAGGTGATCGCGCGGGCGCTGCGGGACGCGGGCATGGAGGTCATCTACACCGGCCTCCACCAGACCCCCGAGCAGATCGTGGACACCGCCATCCAGGAGGACGCCGACGCGATCGGCCTCTCGATCCTCTCCGGCGCCCACAACACGCTCTTCGCGCGCGTGCTGGAACTCCTCAAGGAGCGCGACGCGGAGGACATCAAGGTCTTCGGCGGTGGCATCATCCCGGAGGACGACATCGCCCCTCTGAAGGAGAAGGGCGTGGCCGAGATCTTCACGCCGGGCGCGACGACGACCGCCATCGTGGAGTGGGTCAACGCCCACGTCCGCCAGTAACCTCCGGCGGTTCGGCAGGAATCGGGCAGGCCGCGCCGCACCCGCGCGCGGCCCGGCCCGCACCCGGCCGAGCGTCCCCGCAGAGGTCAGGCCGGGGTCAGTTCGGCCAGCATCGTCGCGCGCAGGCGAAGGGTCGAGACGAGTCGCCGGAATGCCTCGGCCCAGTACGCGGCCGCGCCGGGGGCCGCGTCCGGCAGGTCCTCCGCGGCCGTGGTCAGGGCCTCCAGTCGGCTCGCCTCCGCGGGATCGAGGCAGCGCTCCGCCAGTCCCATCACCCCGCTGAAGCTCCACGGGTAGCTCCCCGCGTCCCGGGCCGTGTCCAGTGCGTCCACGACCGCCCGGCCCAGCGCCCCCGCCCACGGCACCACGCACACCCCGAGCAGCTGGAACGCCTCCGACAGTCCGTGGGCCCGTATGAACTCCGCGACCCACTCCGCCCGCTCCGCGTGCGGGAGGGTCTCCAGCAGCTTGGCCCGTTCCGCGAGCGAGGCCGTGCCCGGGCCCGCCGCGGGCGGCGCGGACGCCGGGCCGAGCAGGGCCCGCGACCACGGCGCGTCGCGCTGACGTACGGCGGCCCGGCACCACGCCGCGTGCAGCTCCTCCGTCCAGCCGTCGCCCACGGCCACCGGCAACGCCACTATCTCCGCCGGGCCGAGCCCCCCGAACCGCTCCCGCCAGCACGACAGCGGCGCCGCCTCCACCAACTGGCCCAGCCACCAGGCCCGCTCCCCGCGGCCGGCGGGCGGCCGCTTGACCACCCCGTCGCGGAGCATCCCCGCGTCGCACTCGGCCGGCGGAGTCACCCCCTCGGGGCCCACGCAGGCCAGCGCGCGCTCCGCCATCCGTCCCGCCAGCGCCGAGGTCGGCAGCGCCGACAGCAACTCGGCTGCCGTGGCACGGACATTGCGGCTGCGATCGCCCAACGCCGCCTCCAGGAAGGGCTCGTCATCCCCCGACAGTCCCACCCTCAGCGAATCGAGGAACATCAGCCGGTCCTCGGCCCGTTCGGTGGCCCAGGTCGTCATCAACAGCCGCGGCGCGGCCGCCGCCTCGTGGGCCCGGACGGCCCCGAGCAGGGCCACCCGTTCCGCGAACAGCCCCTCCTGCCACAGCCGTTCCACCGCGGGCCGGTCCGTCACCGCCGGCAGTTCCCCGGCGCCGCCCGAACCCCCGCGCAGGGCGAACCGCCAGTCCGGATTCATCCGCGCCAGCCACAGCCCCCGCGTCCCGGCCAGGGCCAGGGCCTGCGGCCGTAGGTCCGTACGGGCCCGGGCCGCGTCCAGCAGCGCCGGTACGAGCGCGGCCGGCGAGCGGTAGCCGTGCCGCGCGGCCGCGGCCAGCCACTGCGGCAGCAGCTCCGTCAGGTCCGGGGCGGACCCGCGCCGCCCGCCGCCGTTGACCGGACCGCTCCGCCCGGCCAGCAACTGCGCCAGCCTGCGGCCGGCCGCCTCCGGTGGCGCCGGCCGGGGATCGCGGGGCGCGGGATCCGGACGCGGCCCCGCCTCGGCCGGTCGCAGCCCGGCCCGGCGCCGTACGGCATGCACGGCCGCCGCGTCGAGCAGCGCCTCCGGCGAGCCCGCCGGGCCCCCGTCCCGGCGCCGCTCGGTGCCCAGCAGCGCGGTGGCGACCAGCCCCTCCCACTCCCCGTACCCCTCGTCACCCTTGTCCATCGGGCCCCTCCCTCGTCGCTCGTCGTCGGTCGCTCGTCGTGTCATGGGCTCCGGTCCCGCCCCCTCCACGGGACCGGAGCTGTCGATGTCCCCGTCTGCCTGCTCGCCTTCAGCTGGCGTGGTTGTCGTTCATGCAAGCCCCCCGGCTCGTCGTCGTTTCGCGTGCGGCGCCCCCCGGCGCCGTGCGTCTTCCTTGCCGCCGCCCCCGTGTGACGGCACAGGACCCCCCAGGCCCCCTGCGATGTGTTTCCCTTTTCCGCTCCTGATCAGGACAGGGCGACGGGCTCGGTCGAGTCCGGGTGCCAGGCCGTCAGAGGGGTGAAGCCACGGTGGCCGCACTCGCCGAACACCGTCACCGGGCCCCCGCCCGACAACGCGGCCAGCTGCCAGAGCCCCCCGCGCGAGCGGCCGCCCCCGGTGAGGGGCACCGGCAGGGCGGAGGTGCCCTCCGCGTCCGCCAGCTGCCAGCCGAGCTCTCCCGGTATCGGAACCACCGGACCGAGCACCACCGGCCAGGACTCCAGCCACGGGTCCTCCCGCAGCGCCGCCCCGTACGCCTCCAGGGCCGCCCCCGTGCTCACCCCGGCCGGAACCTCCGCGCCCGGCACGGCCGCCGCGAACCTCTCACCGAGGTCCGCACGCAGCCCCGCCGACCCGGGCCGGAAGCGCATCTCCGCCTCCAGCACCAGCCCCACCGGCAGTGCCGGCCCCGGTGGCCGCCCGGGCGGTCCGAAGTCCAGCACCAGCGCGGGCCGCCCGCCTGCCAACCCGCGCAGCCATATCCGGCGGGTGGTGAGCCGGCCGTCCGGCGACACCGTGTCGTACTGGGCGAGCACCAGCCAGCGGTCCCGTACGGCCTCCCCCTCCCCGGAGACCGGCAGTCCCACGCGGCTGCGCACCGTCGCCGCCAGCTCTTCCGGCAGCCCGGCCACCCCCAGCCACGCCCGGTCGAGCAGGTGCAGCAGCGCCGCCTCCTCCAGCATCCGGGCGGGCCAGCCGGGGCCGCAACTGGGTATCGTCCCCAACTCCCGCACCCGCCCGGCCAGTCCGGGTGCCTGGGCGTCGACCATGCGGGCCGCCGTCTCCTCCCACCCCGCGTATCCGGCCTGCTCCTGGCCCGCGAGGCCGCCACGCAGCAGATCGGCCAGCCGCTGCTCCAGCTCGGTGACGCCCGCGCCGACGCGCGCCGCGCGCCGCTCGGCCCGTTTCCGAGCCCCCTCCTCGTCGACCGGCGCGGCCCTCCCTCCGGGGGGCCGCGCGGCCTTGGCCGCCCGGTCCGCGAGCCACTGCGCGGCCCACTCCGGAGCCTCGCCCGGCTCTCCGACCCCCTCCGCCGACCAGAGCAGCAACAGCCCCAGCGCGTGCTTGCAGGGGAACTTCCGGCTCGGACAGGAGCACTTGTACGCGGGGCCCGTCAGGTCCACGACCGTGCGGTACGGGTTGCTGCCGCTGCCCTTGCACAACCCCCACACCGAACCGGAAGCGGAACCTCCGATCTGCAACCACGGCCCTGCCCCGCCGAGTCTGCCCCCCGCCTTGCGTGAGGCGTCGTCAGGAGCCAGATCCAGTACCTGTTCCGCTGTCCAGCGGTCCCCCTGCTCAGTCATGTGAACCACCGTAGAGACCCCCACTGACAATCGCTCTGACCAGCAACAACGCTATCCGCGCCGTCCGTTGTCAGTGGCGTGGTGCACCGTGGGGTCAGCAGTCGGGAGCGGCTGCCGAGCTTTGGAGGGGGACCATGACCATGCCCGAGAACGAGCAGCGAGCAGAGGCTCTGCGACCGCACGCCGAAGACGCCTTCGCACACGAACTGAAAGCCCTGGCAGCCGCCGACGACCGGCCCCGCCCGACCCGCTGGAAGCTCTCCCCGTGGGCCGTCGCCACCTACCTGCTCGGCGGCACCCTCGACGACGGCACGGTGATCACACCCAAGTACGTGGGACCGCGCCGCATCGTCGAGGTCGCCGTCACCACCCTGGCCACCGACCGCGCCCTCCTCCTGCTGGGCGTCCCCGGCACCGCCAAGACCTGGGTGTCCGAACACCTCGCGGCCGCCGTCAGCGGAGACTCCACCCTCCTCGTCCAAGGCACCGCCGGCACACCCGAGGAAGCCATCCGCTACGGCTGGAACTACGCCCGGCTGCTGGCTCACGGGCCCAGCCGCGAGGCGCTCGTCCCCAGCCCCGTCATGCGGGCCATGGCCGAGGGCATGACCGCCCGCGTCGAGGAGCTCACCCGCATCCCCGCCGACGTCCAGGACACCCTCATCACCGTCCTGTCCGAGAAGAACCTCCCGATACCGGAGCTCGGCGAAGAGGTGCAGGCCGTGCGCGGCTTCAACCTCATCGCCACCGCCAACGACCGGGACCGCGGCGTGAACGAGCTCTCCAGCGCCCTGCGCCGCCGCTTCAACACCGTGGTGCTGCCCCTGCCCGCCACCGCCGACGCCGAGGTCGACATCGTCGCCCGCCGCGTCGACCAGATGGGCCGCGCCCTCGACCTGCCCGCCGCGCCCGAGGGCCTGGAGGAGATCCGCCGCGTCGTCACCGTCTTCCGCGAGCTGCGCGACGGCGTCACCGACGACGGCCGCACGAAGGTGAAGTCGCCCAGCGGCACCCTGTCCACCGCCGAGGCCATCTCCGTCGTCACCGGCGGCCTGGCCCTGGCCGCCCACTTCGGGGACGGCGTGCTGCGCCCCTCCGACGTGGCCGCCGGGATCCTCGGCGCCGTGGTCCGCGACCCGGCGGCCGACAAGGTGGTCTGGCAGGAGTACCTGGAGGCCGTGGTCCGCGAGCGCGACGGCTGGAAGGACTTCTACCGGGCCTGCCGGGAGGTGACCGTATGAGCCCGAGCCCGACGCGGGGCCCGCTGCTGCTGGGCGTACGGCACCACGGGCCCGGCTCGGCCCGTGCCGTCCGGGCGGCCCTGGAGGCGGCCCGGCCCGAGGCGGTGCTCATCGAGGGCCCGCCCGAGGGGGACGCGCTGCTGCCGCTCGCCGCCGAGAAGGGGATGCGGCCGCCCGTCGCGCTCCTCGCGCACGCGGCGGACGATCCGGGCCGGGCCGCGTTCTGGCCGCTGGCCGGGTTCTCACCCGAGTGGGTGGCCATCCGCTGGGCCCAGGAGCACGACGTCCCGGTCCGGTTCATCGACCTCCCGGCGGCGCACTCGCTCGCCACCGGAGCGGACGGGCCGGACGGGGCCGAGTCCGAGCCCGACGCCGTCCGACTCGACCCCCTGGCCGTGCTGGCCGAGACCGCCGGGTACGACGACCCCGAGCGCTGGTGGGAGGACGTGGTCGAGCACCGCGGCGCCCGGGGCGCGGGGGAGGACGTGCTCGGCGCCTTCGAGGCGCTCGGGGAGGCCATGGGAGCCCTGCGCGAGGCGTACGGCGACGGGGGCCACCGGCGCGACCTGGTGCGCGAGGCGTACATGCGGCAGCGGATGCGGGCCGCCCGCCGGGAGTTCGGCGACGCCTACGCCGTGGTGTGCGGGGCCTGGCACGTCCCCGCGCTGCGGGCCAAGGCCACCGTGGCCGCCGACAAGGCCCTGCTGAGCGGCCTGCCGAAGGTCAAGGTGGAGACCACCTGGGTGCCCTGGACCCACCGCAGGCTCGCCCGGGCCGGCGGGTACGGCGCCGGGATCACCTCCCCCGGCTGGTACGCCCACCTCTTCACCGCCGCGGACCGGCCCGTCGAGCGGTGGCTGACCAAGGTCGCCGGACTGCTGCGCGAGGAGGACCGGCAGGTCTCCTCGGCCCATGTCATCGAGGCGGTCCGGCTGGCCGAGACCCTCGCCGCGATGCGGGGCCGGCCGCTGCCGGGCCTGACGGAGACCCTGGAAGCGGTCCGGGCCGTGATGTGCGACGGCTCCGACATACCGCTCGCACTGATCGAGGACCGGCTCGTCGTCGGCGACGTGCTCGGCGAGGTCCCGGACGGAGCACCCGTCGTACCCCTCCAGCGCGACCTGACACGACAGCAGCGCACGCTGCGGCTGAAGGCCGAGGCGCAGGACCGCGAGCTGGAACTGGACCTGCGCAAGGACACCGACACGGCGAAGTCCCTGCTGCTGCACCGGCTGCGGCTGCTCGGCATCGGCTGGGGCACACCCGTCGCGTCCCGGGCCGGCACCGGAACCTTCCGGGAGACCTGGCGGCTGCGGTGGGAGCCGGAGCTGTCGGTGCGGATCGCCGAGGCCGGCATATGGGGGACCACCGTCCTCGGCGCGGCCACCGCCAAGGCCGAGGCGGACGCCGCCGCGGCCGAGGAACTGGGCGAGGTGACGGCCCTGGCCGAGGAGTGCCTGCTGGCCGGGCTCGCGCAGGCGCTGCCCGCCGTACTGCGGGCCCTCGCGGACCGGGCCGCGCTGGACACCGACGTGGCGCGGCTCGCCAAGGCCCTGCCGGCCCTGGCCCGTTCGCTGCGGTACGGGGACGTCCGCGGCACCGACGCGACGGCGCTCGGCGCCGTGGCGGCCGGGCTCGCCGAGCGGATATGCGTGGCGCTCCCCTCGGCCTGCACGGCCGGACTGGACGCCGACGCGGCCGCCGAGATGCGCGGCCACGTGGACGGGGTGCACGGGGCGATCGGGCTGCTGGCGGACGCCGACGAAGGGCTGCGGGAGCGCTGGTCCGCGGTGCTCGCCGTGCTGGCCGACCGGGACACCGTGCCCGGCGTGATCCGCGGGCGCGCGGCCCGCCTGCTCCTCGACGACGGGCGGCTGCCGGCCGAGGAGACGGCCCGGCTGATGGGGCTCGCCCTGTCCCCGGCCTCCTCCCCGGCCGACGCGGCGGGCTGGATCGAGGGCTTCGCGGGCGGCGGCTCGGGCGGGGGCACGCTGCTCGTCCACGACGACCGGCTGCTGGGCCTGATCGACACCTGGCTGGTGGGGGTGCCGGAGCGCGCGTTCACCGACGTACTTCCGCTGCTGCGGCGGACGTTCGGGGCGTACGAGCCGGGCGTGAAACGGACCTTGGGCGAGCTGGTGCGACGCGGTCCCGGCGGTGCGGTCGCCGCCGCCTCGGCGTCCGCGGCCCCCGAGGGCTTCGCCCCGGAGCTGGACACGGAGCGGGCGGACGCGGTGGTGGGGCTGGTGCGGATGCTGCTCGCCGGGTGAGGCGCGGCGCCGTTTCCGGGGGCGCTGCCGCCGGACCCCCGCGCCTCGAACGCCGGCGGGGCTGGATGGGGCGGGGCCGAATCGAAGAGCGACGAGTACGACGAGTGCAGGGGGACGGACGGATGAGCGGTACGGACATGAGCGTGGCGGCGGCACGGGACACCGCGGACCCCTCCGGAGGCGAGCGGCTGCGGCGGTGGCGGATGGTGCTCGGCGGGGGCGAGGCCGATGGCACCGGGTGTGCGCTGACCGGGCGGGACGCGGCGATGGACGCCGCGCTCGGCGCCCTGTACGGCGGGGGCGGCGAGGCGGGGTCCCGTAGGACGTCGGGGGCGCGGTCGGCCGGGCTCGGCGGGTCCGCGCCGAATGTGGCCCGCTGGCTCGGGGACATCCGTACGTACTTCCCGAGCTCCGTGGTCCAGGTCATGCAGCGCGATGCCATCGAGCGGCTGGGCCTGGCCGCCCTGCTGCTGGAACCGGAGATGCTGGAGGCCGTCGAACCGGACGTGCACCTGGTCGGCACCCTGCTCTCCCTGAACAAGGCGATGCCCGAGACGACGAAGGAGACGGCGCGGGCCGTGGTCCGCAAGGTGGTCGAGCAGTTGGAGAAGCGGCTCGCGAACCGCACCCGGGCCACCCTCACCGGCGCCCTCGACCGCTCCGCCCGGATCAGCCGGCCCCGTCACCACGACATCGACTGGAACCGCACGATCCAGGCCAATCTCAAGAACTACCTGCCCGAGTACCGCACCGTCGTCCCCGAGCGGCTGATCGGGTACGGCCGGGCGGCCCGATCGGTGAAGAAGGAGGTGATCCTCTGCATCGACCAGTCGGGTTCGATGGCGGCCTCCGTCGTGTACGCCTCCGTCTTCGGTGCGGTCCTCGCCTCCATGCGCTCGATCGCCACCCGTCTGGTCGTCTTCGACACCGCGATCGTCGACCTGACCGACCAGCTCGACGACCCGGTCGACGTGCTCTTCGGCACCCAATTGGGCGGTGGCACCGACATCAACCGTGCTCTCGCCTACTGCCAATCGAAGATCACCCGGCCCGCCGACACCGTCGTGGTCCTGATCAGTGATCTCTACGAGGGCGGTATCCGCAACGAAATGCTGAAGCGGGTCGCCGCGATGAAGGGGGCGGGCGTCGAGTTCGTGACCCTGCTGGCCCTGTCCGACGAGGGCGCCCCGGCCTATGACCGCGAGCATGCCGCAGCCCTTGCGGCACTTGGGGCGCCGGCCTTCGCCTGCACTCCCGACCTGTTCCCGGAGGTGATGGCCGCGGCGCTGGAGAAGCGCCCCCTGCCGATCCCCTGACGGAATGCCGGCCGGCCCGTCCCGTCCGCTGCTGTGAATCGGTGAATCCCACGAACTTCCAGTTCAACCGTGAGGCGATCTGTGACAGGTATCACCGCTCAGGTGTGATCTGCGATTTAGGGACCCACGGCCCTCGGGGATAACCTGCGGGACGGACATGCCGCGTCCACGGTCACCGTGTGCGCCTTCCTTGTGACAGCGCCGTCACGTTGCCCTCCGCGGCACGCCCACGCAGATAGCAGACAACCGCGAATCACTGCGAATCTTTAAAAAGACAAGGGACGGACGCGCGTGGACCTGTTCGAGTACCAGGCGAGGGACCTCTTCGCCAAGCACGGTGTACCGGTGCTGGCCGGTGAAGTCATCGACACGCCTGAGGCGGCTCGCGAGGCCACCGAGCGGCTGGGCGGCAAGTCGGTCGTCAAGGCGCAGGTGAAGGTCGGCGG
Organism: Streptomyces sp. BF23-19; assembly: GCF_041106355.1. Lineage (NCBI taxonomy): Bacteria > Bacillati > Actinomycetota > Actinomycetes > Kitasatosporales > Streptomycetaceae > Streptomyces > Streptomyces sp. BF23-19. The sequence continues at coordinate 26,458 of NZ_JBGBPT010000003.1, forward strand.
CCGCGGCAAGGCCGGTGGCGTGAAGCTGGCCGCCACCCCGGACGAGGCCGTCGCCCGGGCGACGGACATCCTCGGCATGGACATCAAGGGCCACACGGTCCACAAGGTGATGATCGCCGAGACGGCTCCGGAGATCCTGGAGGAGTACTACGTCTCGTACCTCCTCGACCGGACCAACCGCACCTTCCTCGCCATGGCGTCCGTCGCGGGCGGCATGGACATCGAGCAGGTCGCCGAGGAGACCCCGGAGAAGCTCGCCAAGGTCCCGGTGAACGCCAACGAGGGCGTGACCATCGAGAAGGCCCGCGAGATCGTCGCGCTGGCGCAGTTCCCGGCCGAGGTCGCCGAGAAGGTCGCCGAGGTCCTCGTGACCCTGTGGGCGACCTTCATCGCCGAGGACGCGCTCCTCGTCGAGGTCAACCCGCTCGCGAAGGTCGCCAACGGCGACGTCATCGCGCTCGACGGCAAGGTCTCGCTCGACGAGAACGCCGAGTTCCGCCAGCCGGGTCACGAGGAGTTCGTGGACCACGCTGCCGCGAACCCGCTCGAGGCCGCCGCCAAGGCGAAGAACCTCAACTACGTCAAGCTCGACGGTGAGGTCGGCATCATCGGCAACGGCGCGGGTCTCGTCATGAGCACCCTCGACGTCGTCGCCTACGCCGGCGAGAACCACGGCGGCGTCAAGCCCGCCAACTTCCTGGACATCGGCGGGGGCGCCTCCGCCGCCGTCATGGCCAACGGTCTCGAGATCATCCTCGGCGACCCGGACGTCAAGTCCGTCTTCGTCAACGTCTTCGGCGGCATCACCGCGTGCGACGAGGTCGCGAACGGCATCGTCCAGGCGCTGCAGCTGCTCGCGGACAAGGGCGAGGCGGTCACCAAGCCGCTCGTCGTCCGTCTCGACGGCAACAACGCCGAGCTGGGTCGCAAGATCCTCTCGGACGCCAACCACCCGCTGGTGCAGCGCGTGGACACCATGGACGGCGCGGCCGACAAGGCCGCCGAGCTCGCGGCTGCGAAGTAAGGGCAGAGGTCACAGACTCACATGGCTATCTTCCTCAACAAGGACAGCAAGGTCATCGTCCAGGGCATGACCGGTGCCACGGGCATGAAGCACACCAAGCTGATGCTGGCTGACGGCACCAACATCGTCGGCGGCGTGAACCCGCGCAAGGCCGGCACCACCGTCGACTTCGACGGCACCGAGGTCCCGGTTTTCGGCTCCGTCGCCGAGGCGATGGAGAAGACGGGCGCCAACGTCTCCGTCCTCTTCGTCCCGCCGGCCTTCGCCAAGGCCGCCGTGGTCGAGGCGATCGACGCCGAGATCCCGCTGGCCGTCGTCATCACCGAGGGCATCGCGGTGCACGACTCCGCCGCCTTCTGGGCGTACGCGACCGCCAAGGGCAACAAGACCCGGATCATCGGCCCGAACTGCCCGGGTCTGATCACCCCCGGCCAGTCCAACGCCGGCATCATCCCGGGCGACATCACCAAGCCCGGCAAGATCGGTCTCGTGTCCAAGTCGGGCACGCTGACCTACCAGATGATGTACGAGCTCCGTGACATCGGCTTCACCTCCGCCGTCGGCATCGGTGGCGACCCGGTCATCGGCACCACGCACATCGACGCCCTGGAGGCCTTCGAGGCCGACCCGGAGACCGAGCTGATCGTCATGATCGGTGAGATCGGTGGCGACGCCGAGGAGCGTGCGGCGGACTTCATCGCGAAGAACGTCACCAAGCCGGTCGTCGGTTACGTCGCGGGCTTCACCGCCCCCGAGGGCAAGACCATGGGCCACGCGGGCGCCATCGTCTCCGGCTCCTCCGGTACCGCGCAGGCCAAGAAGGAGGCCCTCGAGGCCGCCGGCGTGAAGGTCGGCAAGACGCCGACCGAGACCGCCAAGCTGGCGCGCGAGATCCTCGCCGGTAAGTAAGCGGTCGCCGTACGGATCCCCGTACGGGCGCACGTGAGCACGGGCGTGGCCCGCACCCCTCGGGGGGTGCGGGCCACGCCCGTTTCTCATTCGATCCGCGGGGCGATCCGTGCCGGTCCGGCCCCCGGGTCGGCGCGCAGCTTGTCGTGGAGCTGCTTGCCGCGTTCGGTGAGCTGTTGAGGGCCGGCGAGCGGGGGGACCCCGGAGACGCTCTCGCCGGGTGCCGGCGGGGGCTCGTAGTGGGTGGGCGCGGTCATGAGCGTGTAGGACGTCGAGACGGCGATCATCGCCGTCAGGCTGAGGGTCGCGCGGGTCCACAGCCGGGTGCGCCGCTCGCCGCCGCCGCGGACGACGGCGGCCGGGCGCGGTTCGAGGTCGACGGCCGGTCGCAGCGCGGTGAACAGGTCGCGCAGCAGCGCGGACTGCTTTTCGAGCGGTACGTCGGCCAGTTCGGGGATCCGGTCGGCGAGGTCGGCGTGCGCGTGCACGAGCCGGTTGCCCGCGGTGGGCGTGGTCGCCTCGGTCTCGGCGGCGGTGTCGGGGAGGTCGAGGCCGACGCCGTCGTAGAGCAGGACGGTACGGCGGTTCGCGGGCGACAGCGAGAGCAGGGCGTCGAGCAGGATCCGGTCGGCGGGCTCGGCGGGCGGCTTGTCGAGATGCCGGTGGGCGCGCCGGAAGCGGTGCCAGGGGGAGAGTGCGTACTCGTACGCGATCGCGCGCACCCAACCCACCGGGTCCGGGTCGGTGGTCACCTCGGGCCACCGGTCCCAGGCCTGGACGAAGGCCTTCTCCACGGCCTCCAGGGCGAGCGCCCGGCGGCCGGTGAGCAGGTAGGCCTGCCGGGCGAGGTCACGGGCGGCAAGGGCGTAGAGGGCGTCGAAGGCCTCGGCCGAGCCCGGCACCGGGACCCGCGCGGGGGGCTCGGCGGGGAGCTGCTCGGGCTCGGTCCGCGCGTCGGGGGTCGGCGCGTCCGAGGTCGGCGGGTCGGGGGTCGGCGTGTCCGAGGTCGGCCGGTCGGGTGTCGGCGTGTCCGAGGCCGGGCGGTCCGGGGTCGGCGGGTCCGGGACAGGTGGGTCGGCGGCGGGTTCCTCCGCCGCCCTGGCCGTCTTCGCCTCCCCCGGCGCGCCGGCCGGACCGCCGTCCTGCGACCGGGTCGCCAGGTGCGCCAGGAACTGTGTGTACAGCTCGCGCTTGCGCCCGCGCGGGGCCGTGCGGCCCGATTCCCAGGAGCGGACGGTCGCCGCGGTGACGCCCACGGCCGCGGCGACCTCATCGTGCGTCAGTTCCGCCGCCTCGCGCAGTCTGCGGCGCTCCTTGGGGGCGGGCAGGCTCAGCTCCGAGTCCTCTGAGGAGGTCGTCTCGACGCTTCGTGTCATGCCACACTCCCCGCACACCGACAGCTCTGGGCGAAAAAGTACATAAACGTATATTGAGCGACACCACGGGCATTCGCCTGTTACCCGTCCATAGCGCGTGTCGTTGGCACCATGGCGGGGTGACCCAAGTGACCGAACGCGGGACCCCGTTGTCAGCGGCCCCGCGAGCCGGCGTGCGGCGCCGTTCACCGGCCGCCGCCGCATGCGTCGTGGGCGGCGCCGTGGCGGCCGGACTCGGGCTCGGCTTCCTCGCCGTGCTCGTCATCGTGCTGTGGATCAGTTCGCCCTACCCCGACAGCGGCCCCGGCGGGGCCCTGCACCTGGCAGCCGGGCTGTGGCTGCTCGCCCACGGGACGGAGCTGGTGCGCTACGACACCCTGTCCGGCATCCCCGCACCCGTCGGAATGACGCCCCTGCTCCTCGTCGCGCTGCCCGTGCTGCTCATGCGGCGGGCCGCCCGGCTGGGGAGCGCCGCCGAGGAGGACGGCGAGGAAGTGCTGCCCGCCGCAGCCGTGTTCTCGGCCGTGCTCTGCGGATATCTCGCCGTCGGGGCCCTCGCCACGGTGTACGCCGCCGGCGGCCCCATGCCGGCCGACCCCATCAGCGCGGCCTGGCACGTCCCTCTCGTGGCCGTGCTCGCCGCCGCAGGCGGGGTGTGGGGAGCGCGAGGCCGTCCGCTCGGGCCATTGCCGTCCTGGATCCCAGGGGGCGTGCGGAAGGCCGTTGTGCGCCCCCGATACGCCCTCGCGCTCCGGGCGGGTGCGGGCGGATCCCTGGTGCTCCTGGGCGGCGGCGCGCTCGTCGTCGGAGCCTCGCTCGCGTGGCACGGCGCCGAGGTCCAGGCCTCCTTCCTGTCGCTGACCGGGGTGTGGTCGGGCCGCTTCGCCGTCCTGTTGCTCGCGCTCACCCTCATCCCCAACGCCATGGTCTGGGGAGCGGCCTACGCCCTCGGGCCCGGCTTCGCCCTGGGCTCCCACGTGACGGCCACCCCGCTGGGCTTCCCGGGCGCGCCCGGGCTGCCCCGTTTCCCGCTGTTGGCGGCGCTCCCGGCCGAGGGGGCCGGAACCCCGCTGACCTGGGCGGCCGCCGGAGTACCGGTGGTCGCCGGGCTCGCGGTGGGCTGGTTCGCGGTACGCCGGGCGCGCGAGGTCTCGTCCGGGGAGACGGCGCTCACGGCGGCCCTCGGCGCGGTGGTGTGCGGTCTGACGATGGCCGGGCTCGCGGCGGCCTCGGCAGGGCCGCTGGGCTCGCGGCTGCTGTCGGAATTCGGGCCGGTGTGGTGGACCACCGGGGTGGCGGCCTTCGCCTGGACGGCGGTACTGGCCGTGCCGGTCGCGGTGGCGGTGCACGCGTGGCGGAACCGCCCGGCCATCGGGCCGTCCGCCCTGGATGCCGATGACGCGATGGCCGTGGACGACCGGTGGCACGACAGCGGGGTGCGGGAGATCCGGTGGGCGGCGCTGCGGAAGGCTGCCGGGGCGCTGGTTCCGGAGATGGCTGCGCCGGTGCCTGTGCCTCCGGCGGTTCCTGCGGTTCCTGCGGTGCCGGTGCCGGTGCCGGTGGCTCCGCCCGCGGTGCCGGGGCGGCGGGCCGTGACCGTGGTGTCCGGGCTGGATCTGGATCCGGGCCTGCTGGCGCCGAAGCCGGCCGAGCCGGCCGAGCCGGTCGCTCCGGCCGCTCCGGCCGAGCCGGTGTCAGCGCCGTTGGCTCCGCCGGTGGTCGGGGCACGGGTGCTGGCCCGGCGGAAGCCGCCACCGGAGTAGGCCGTTCGGGTGGGGGACCGGCTGCAGCGCCGCTGCCGGGGCTCCGCCCCGGGCCCCGCGCCTCAAACTCCCCCAGCTACCGCTGGGAGGTGCCCCCTGGCGAGGCTGAATCGGGGCGGCGGCGCCTGAAGCGCCCCTCGTCGGTGCGTTACTGGCGGACCTTCAGGACGTCGCCCACCAGGTTGTCCGGGAGGAGGGTGTTGCACTGGAGTTCCGCCGACTTGGTGAGGGCGTCGTCGCGGCAGACGTAGAAGTCCTTGTAGGCGAGCTGCAGGGCGTACGAGCTGAACGCCAGCAGGATCGCCAGCGAGGCCGTGACCAGGCCGCTCACCGCCGCGGTGCGCTGCGGGCGGGCCGCGGGGCCCAGGGCGTCCAGGCCGGTCGGTGCCGCGGGGGCGCCCTCGGCGGTCGCCGGTGCGGGCTTGCCGCGCAGTGCGCTGATTCCCCAGTACAGGGCGAGTGCCCCGAGCAGCAGCCCGACCGACGGGATCCCGAAGATCCCGAAGAAGAAGCCCCACATGCCGGCCAGGAGCGCGTAGCGGGCGCGGCGCTGGATCGGGTCCGTCGGGTCCCAGCGCGCCGGACCCCGCCCGCCGTCCGAGTCCTTCCGGTCGTCGCCGTCGCCGTTGTCGCCACCACCACCGCTGCGCGGCTGCCACGGCTGGTCGGGCCGGCCTTCCGGCGGAGCCGCGAAGGGGTTGTCGTCGGTGGGGGAGTCGGGCTGGCGGCGGTCCGGCATCGGGTGTGTTTCTTCCCCTGTGTCATGGACGTCGCGGGACGTCGTGGCGAGGTGAGGCCAGTTCGTGGCTTGTACGCCAGACGCTACCGCCCGGCCGTCCCCCCGTCCCTCGGGGGCTGTCCCGTGTACCGGTATCGTTGCAGGCGGTCGGTGGCTTCGTATGGTTCCCCATATACCGGTACCCCGAAGTTTCGTATGACCACACAAGACGAACACCGCAATCCCGCGAGAAAGGGCCTCCCATGGCCGCCTCCCGCCTGGTCGTGCTGGTCTCCGGTTCCGGCACCAACCTCCAGGCCCTGCTCGACGCCATCGACGCCCACCCCGGCGGTTCCGAGGGCTTCGGCGCCGAAGTCGTCGCCGTGGGGGCCGACCGCGAGAACATCGCCGGCCTGGAGCGGGCGGAGAAGGCGGGGATTCCCACCTTCGTCTGCCCGGTCAAGGGCTACGGCAGCCGCGCGGAGTGGGATGTCGCCCTCACCGAGGCGACCGACGCCTACGCGCCGGACCTCGTCGTGTCCGCCGGATTCATGAAGATCGTGGGCAAGGTGTTCATCGACCGCTTCGGCGGCCGGTTCATCAACACCCACCCCGCCCTCCTCCCGGCCTTCCCCGGCGCGCACGGGGTACGGGACGCCCTCGCCTACGGGGCGAAGGTCACCGGCTGCACGGTCCACTTCGTGGACAGCGGCGTGGACACCGGTCCGATCATCGCCCAGGGTGTGGTCGAGATCCGGGACGGGGAGGACGAAGCCGCTCTCCATGAGCGCATCAAGGAAGTCGAGCGCCAGCTGCTCGTCGATGTCGTGGGGCGCCTGGCCCGGCACGGCTACCGCATTGAGGGACGAAAGGTAACAATCCAGTGACCGCCGCAGACACCGCAGCGAGCAACGACCCGACCACGAACCAGCGGCCGATCCGGCGTGCGCTCATCAGCGTCTACGACAAGACGGGACTGGAAGAGCTGGCCCGCGGGCTGCACGAGGCGGGCGTCGCGCTCGTCTCCACCGGTTCCACCGCCTCGAAGATCGCCGCCACCGGGGTGCCCGTCACCAAGGTGGAGGAGCTGACCGGCTTCCCCGAGTGCCTGGACGGCCGGGTCAAGACCCTGCACCCGCGCGTGCACGCCGGCATCCTCGCCGACCTGCGCCTGGAGGACCACCGCAACCAGCTCGCCGAGCTGGGCGTCGAGCCCTTCGACCTGGTGATCGTCAACCTCTACCCCTTCCTGGCGACCGTCCAGTCGGGTGCCACCCCCGACGAGTGCGTGGAACAGATCGACATCGGCGGCCCGTCGATGGTCCGCGCCGCCGCCAAGAACCACCCCTCGGTCGCGGTCGTCACCAGCCCGGCCCGCTACGCCGACGTCATCGCGGCGGCCCAGGGCGGCGGCTTCGACCTCACCGCCCGCAAGCGGCTCGCGGCCGAGGCCTTCCAGCACACCGCCGCCTACGACGTGGCCGTGGCCTCCTGGTTCACGAACGCGTACGCCCCGGAGCCCGAGGCGGTCCTGCCCGAGTTCCTGGCCGGCGCCTGGGAGCGCAAGTCGACCCTGCGCTACGGCGAGAACCCGCACCAGGCCGCCGCCCTCTACACGGACGGTCAGCCGGGCGGACTCGCCAATGCCGAGCAGCTGCACGGCAAGGAGATGTCCTTCAACAACTACGTGGACACCGAGGCCGCGCGCCGCGCCGCCTACGACCACGAAGAGCCCTGCGTCGCGATCATCAAGCACGCCAACCCGTGCGGCATCGCGGTCGACACGGACGTCGCCGCGGCCCACCGCAAGGCGCACGCCTGCGACCCGCTGTCGGCCTTCGGTGGCGTCATCGCCGTCAACCGCCCGGTGACGGTCGAGCTCGCCGAGCAGGTCGCGGAGATCTTCACCGAGGTCATCGCCGCCCCCGCCTACGAGGACGGCGCGGTCGAGATCCTGGCCAAGAAGAAGAACATCCGCGTCCTGAAGGTGGACGGGCACCCGCACCAGCCGGGCGACCTCAAGCCCGTCTCCGGCGGCGTGCTGCTCCAGCAGTCCGACGTCTTCCAGGCCGAGGGCGACGACCCGGCCAACTGGACCCTGGCCACCGGCGACGCCCTGTCCCCGGCGGAGCTCGCCGAGCTGGCCTTCGCGTGGAAGGCCTGCCGGGCCGTCAAGTCCAACGCGATCCTGCTCGCCAAGGACGGCGCCTCGGTCGGCGTCGGCATGGGCCAGGTCAACCGTGTCGACTCGGCGAAGCTCGCCGTGGAGCGGGCGGGCGCCGAGCGCGCGCAGGGCTCGTACGCCGCGTCCGACGCCTTCTTCCCGTTCCCGGACGGGCTGGAGATCCTGACGGCCGCGGGCATCAAGGCCGTGGTCCAGCCGGGTGGTTCGGTCCGTGACGAGCTGGTCGTCGAGGCCGCGAAGAAGGCCGGCGTGACCATGTACTTCACCGGGACCCGGCACTTCTTCCACTGAGTCCGGCTCACCCCGACACGGCGAAGGCCGCGACCCGCACCGCGGGTCGCGGCCTTCGCCGTGTGCGGAAGGGGCGACTCAGTACTGGGGGCGGCGGAAGTAGTCCCCGGCCTTGGCGAGGCCGATGATGATCGTGAGGCCGAGGGCGAGGGAGATCACGGACGGCAGCACGGAGATGACGGTGAGGCCGCCGGACCCCGTGGTGTGCTCGCTCGCGCCGAGCGCGACCAGGTTCACCAGCACGCCGAGAACGGCGAAGAGGGTCTGGAGCGAGCCGTAGACGATGCCGGAGACACGTACGCCGCCACGGCCCTTGCCCAGCTTGGCCGCGGTCAGGATGGGCCACAGGGCGAAGCCGATGAACAGGACGCCCACGACGACGCCCGCGGTGCCCGCGACGGCACCCACGTCCTCGGTGGAGGAGCTGGAGGAGTCCGAGAGCGCCGCGGCGAACACGGCACCGCCGATGATGAAGAACAGGCCGCCCAGCGCCTGCAGGGCACCCACGATGAAGAGGATGACGCGCGCGGCCTTCGCCCCGCCCGGCATCTCCATCTGGGCCCCGGGGTATCCGCCCGGACCACCCGGATAGCCACCCGGGTAGGCCTGCGGGGCCTGCTGCGGGTAGGCGTAGCCGCCCTGCGGCGGGACGCCCTGGGGGGCCTGCTGGGGATAGCCGTAGCCGGGCTGGCCCTGCGGGGCCTGGGGCTGCTGTCCGTACGGGTTGTGCGGGTCGCCGAAGCTCATGGTGGGGTGTTCCTCCGTGTGGTGCAGGGACGCACGGCACGAGCGCGGAGGAATCCTGCACGGTGCGGTCCGCCCCCCGGCACTGCCCGCGGCACTCAGTCGTTTCATCGTGGTCCGCGCGGCCGTTACTTGTCCAGCCGGTTGGGCTACGGGCCGTGACTTGTTGTGCAAGTGCAATGAACCCTGAGCCCCTGCGAGTGCCTTGACTGGAACCGGGGCCACCTCATCCGGGAGGATGGGGGCATGACCGCCCAGATTCTCGATGGCAAGGCCACCGCCGCAGCGATCAAGTCCGAACTGACCGCCCGCGTGGCGGCCCTGAAGGCCCGGGGCATCACCCCCGGCCTCGGCACCCTCCTGGTCGGTGACGATCCGGGCAGCCGCTGGTACGTGAACGGCAAGCACAAGGACTGCGCCGAGGTCGGCATCGCCTCCATCCAGCGCGAACTGCCCGGGACGGCCTCCCAGGAGGACATCGAGGCGGTCGTCCGCGAGCTCAACGCCAACCCGGAGTGCACCGGCTACATCGTCCAACTCCCGCTCCCCAAGGGCATCGACACCAACCGGGTCCTGGAGCTGATGGACCCGCTGAAGGACGCCGACGGCCTGCACCCCATGTCGCTCGGCCGGCTGGTGCTCAACGAGCCGGGACCGCTGCCCTGCACCCCGTACGGGATCGTCGAACTGCTGCGTCACCACGACGTCGGCATCAACGGCGCGCACGTCGTCGTCCTCGGCCGCGGGATCACCGTCGGGCGCTCCATCGGCCTGCTGCTGACCCGCAAGTCCGAGAACGCCACCGTGACGCTCTGCCACACCGGTACGCGCGACCTCTCCGCGCAGCTGCGCCAGGCGGACATCATCGTCGCGGCGGCCGGTGTCCCGCACCTGGTCAAGCCGGAGGACGTGAAGCCGGGCGCGGCCGTGCTCGACGTGGGCGTCAGCCGGGACGGGGAAGGGAAGATCGTCGGCGATGTGCACCCCGGCGTGGCCGAGGTCGCCGCGTGGATCTCGCCGAACCCGGGCGGGGTCGGCCCGATGACCCGGGCCCAGCTGCTCGTCAATGTCGTCGAGGCGGCGGAACGGACCACCAGTGCGGGCTGAATCGGACGCGGAGAACGCGGCGGGCGCCGGCGCGACCAAGGCGAACGGCACCCCCGTCGCCCCGGTCGTGCCCGCCACGCCCGTCGTGCCCGGCGCACCCGCCACGCCCGGCGCACCCGCCACGCCCGTCGCACCCGGTGCGCCGGCCGCTCCCGGCACGGCCGCCGGGGCCGAGCCGGCGGCCAGGTCCCGCCGCTTCCCCTCCATCACCCGGGACACCGCCCGCCCCGAGGGCAGCGGTCGCGCCGTCCCCGGCGCCGTGTCCACGCCGGCCCGTCAGTGGCCGATGCTCAGCGTGCTCACCGCGACCGCGGTCGGGCTGCTGGCCACGGCCTTCGGGCACCCGCGGGTCGGCTGCCTGGCCATCGGCGTGGCGCTGATCGCGGCCTCGGTGATGCGGCGCGTGCTGCCCTCGGTGGGGATGCTCGCGGTCCGCTCCCGCTTCACGGACATGATCACCTACGGGCTGCTGGGCGTGGCGATCACGCTGCTCGCGCTGGTGATGGCGGCGCCCAAGCCGTGGCTGGTGCTCCCGTTCATGGAGAGTGCGGTCCGCTTCACCGTGCGGTGAGTGACGCGGGCGACGCGGGTGACGTGACAGCGGCGAGCGACGTGAGCGCGGCCAGGGTCGCGGCGACGGCCGGCTGGGTCTCCGTGCCCGCGCGGACCACGACGTCCAGCGTCCGCCCCGGGCCCGGCAGCACCCGTACGGCCGCGCCGGGCGGCGGGGCGTCGCACAGCAGCTTCGGCAGGATCGACACGGCCTGCCCGGTGGCGACGAGCCACAGCCCGGACCGCAGGTCCGCGCACTCGTGGGCGATGCGCGGGGTGAACCCGGCGTTCCGGCAGGCGTGCAGCAGCATCTCGCGGCAACTGCTCGGCTCCGGGGCCGAGACCCAGGCGCTCTCCCGCCCGCGAGCCCCTGCTCACCGGATCGGTGGCCGCCCTGGTCAACGGCGCCGTCGAGGCCTTCGTGCGCGCCGCCGCCGTCGAACTGCCCGGCCGCCAGCGGATCAACGCCGTCAGCCCCACCGTCTTCGAGGAGTCCCTCGACGCGTACGGGGACACCTTCGCGGGATTCGACGCCGTGCCCGTGGCGCGCGCGGCGAACGCCTACGTCAAGTCGATCGAGGGGCACCGGACGGGCCAGATCTTCCTGGTCGAATAGCGGTCCGGAGGCTGGTCGAACCTTCGAACATCGGGGTCCGTGTGCCGCGCACCACAGGGACCCGGGGATTAGCCCGGTCCCGGGTCGGATAGCCTGACCGCGGATGTCTCTTCACGTCAAGATTTACTGGGGAGCGGCGTCCTCCAGCACATGGGGCAGGGACGCCCCACCGCCAGCTGTCTAACGGAGAAGGCCATGACCCGCACTCCCGTGAATGTCACCGTCACCGGCGCCGCCGGCCAGATCGGCTACGCGCTGCTCTTCCGCATCGCATCCGGTCACCTGCTCGGCGCGGACGTGCCGGTCAAGCTCCGTCTTCTGGAGATCCCCCAGGGCATGAAGGCCGCTGAGGGCACCGCCATGGAGCTCGACGACTGCGCCTTCCCGCTGCTCGCCGGCATCGACATCTTCGACGACCCGAACCAGGGCTTCGACGGTGCGAACGTCGCGCTGCTCGTGGGCGCCCGCCCGCGCACCAAGGGCATGGAGCGCGGCGACCTGCTCGCCGCCAACGGCGGCATCTTCAAGCCGCAGGGCCAGGCCATCAACGCGCACGCCGCGGACGACATCAAGGTCCTGGTCGTGGGCAACCCGGCCAACACCAACGCGCTCATCGCGCAGGCCGCCGCCCCGGACGTACCGGCCGAGCGCTTCACCGCGATGACCCGCCTGGACCACAACCGCGCGATCTCGCAGCTGGCCGCCAAGACCGGCAGCGCCGTCTCCGACATCAAGCGCCTGACCATCTGGGGCAACCACTCGGCGACCCAGTACCCGGACATCTTCCACGCGGAGATCGCCGGCAAGAACGCCGCCGAGGTCGTGGGCGACGAGCTGTGGCTGGCCGACACCTTCATCCCGACCGTCGCCAAGCGCGGCGCCGCGATCATCGAGGCCCGTGGCGCGTCCTCGGCCGCCTCGGCCGCCAACGCCGCCATCGACCACGTGCACACGTGGGTCAACGGCACCGCCGAGGGCGACTGGACCTCGATGGGTATCCCGTCGGACGGCTCCTACGGCGTCCCGGCCGGTCTGATCTCCTCCTTCCCCGTCACCTGCAAGGACGGCAAGTACGAGATCGTCCAGGGCCTGGACATCAACGAGTTCTCCCGCACCCGCATCGACGCCTCCGTCCAGGAGCTGTCGGAGGAGCGCGACGCGGTTCGCGAGCTCGGCCTGATCTGATCCGGTCGCCCGACCCGATCCGCTCTTCCGCAATGCGCCGGGGCCTTTTGGCGTGATCGGGCCTGTCGCGCACCCGATGATCGCCTTATCGTTTCCCTCCGCACACCGAAAGGGGGATTCGGTGACAAGCACCGCGGACGACAGAACGCCCGTGCACCCTTCGCTCAGCGAAGCAGGCCGGCTGCTGTGCGCCGGCAGCTATCTCGACGCCGGGTACCGCGACCGCGTGATCCAGGAGCTCTACGTGCACGAGGAGCGCTTCGTGGCGCCCTCCTACGGCTTCGACGCCGCCCGCGTCCTCGCCCACGCGCTCCAGGCCCGCCGCGCCGAAGTCGCCTGGGCCTTCGCCGTCCTGGCGGTGTGGGGCCTCGGGCTGCTGCTGGCCCAACCCCTCCTGCTCTTCCTGCTCCTCCCGGCCGGCTTCCTCAGCGGCGCCGGGCGGATCGCGCGCCGCCGGGAGAAGACGGGACGCGGCAGCCGCTTCCTCGAACTCCTCCTGCGCGGCTGCGGCTACGTGCTGCTCGTCGGCGTCGGCCTGGGCGTGCTGCAGGGCGCGCTGGAAGGCGAGACGAACGTGGGCGGCGCCGACGACTCGCTCAGTCTCTACGAACACATCCTGCGGGGGATCGAGCGGGAGCCGTTCACCCTCTTCTTCGGGCTGCCCGAACTCGGCTACGTGCTCGCGAGCGCGTACGCCTGGACCGCCCTGATCGTCTTCGCCCTGCTCACCCTGGTCGTCGGCCTTCAGCGGGGCCACTTCGCCCGCGTCATCAGCACCTCGCTCAGCCGGACGCGGTACGCCGACCCGAACGCCGACCCCGCCTCCGGCAGCCGGTTCGCCCGGACCCGCGACCGGATCCTGCGGACCCAGCACAGCCGCCTGGTCATCTACAACGTCGACGACCCGTTCTGCGGCGCCGGCGCGGCCTACCGCCCCTGGCACCTGTCGGTCGAGCTGCGACCCCGCACGGACGGGGTGGAGCCCGAACCGCTGGACAACGAGCGGATCGTGGCGCGGATCCGGCCGCGGCTGGAATCCCTGCGCGTCCCGTCGCCGCACGGCTCCCCGGAGGCCGAGCAGGCCGTACTGGACCGGTTGCGGGAACTGGTCGTCGACGAGTGCGTGTTCCTGCCGGCCTCCGGGCTGCCGGCGGCGCACGAGCCGGACCTCTCCGACCAGGCCTTCGCCGCGCACCGGGCCGGAGCCGTGGAGGAGGGCGGGGAGCGCCGCCGCCACTTCCTGCGGGTACGGGTCGGCGGCTGGGACGAGAACCTCGTCATCACCGTCTTCGTACGCGTCCACACCCAGGGCGGGATGCTGATGCTGGAGGTGGCGCCGCACGTGCTGCTGCCCGTACGGCCCGAGTTCCAGGAAGCCGACGACGTGGCCCGGCGACACCTGCGGAACAACCCCTTCGCCAAGGCCGTCTGGGCGCTGCGGCACGCCCCGCGCTCGCTCTCCAAGGCGCTCGCCACCCTGTCGGGCGGCAGCCGCGGGCCGTGGCAGATCGCCACGGAGGGCCACGGCGGCGCGCTGCCGGCCGGCCCGGCCGTCTCCGTACGCGAGCTGGCGGCGCAGGAGGACGCCTCGCTGTTCCAGCTGATGGACCTGGACCGGTACCTGAAGACCATCCAGGACCGGATCGTCGGCGGTGTGACCCTGGCCCTGCACGAAGCGGGCTGGCACACGGAGGAGTTCGCGCAGCGGGCGGTCACCGTGGCGGAGGGCGGGGTGTACATCCAGTCGGTGAGCCACAGCGCGTTCAGCGTGGGCGGCAGCGGACACCACAATAGGACGAGCCACCACACGGACAGGGGAGATCGGCAGTGACGCACGACGGGGGAACCGGTGAGGTGCGGATCAACCGCATCGAAGGCAGCACCTTCAGCATCGGCGGCAGCGACATCACCAACACGACCGTCAACCACGGCGGTACGGGGGCGGACGCCCCGGGCGCGGCGGAACTGCTCGAGGCCGTACGGGAGCTGCGCATCGCCCTCGTCCACCTGCCCCGCAGCGCCGACCGTTCGGCGCTCGACGCCGAACTGGACGAGGCCGCCGGCGAGCTGGAGGAGGCCGGGGAGATCCGGCCCGGCCTGCCCGCCCGGCTGCGGGCCGCGCTGCAGCGCTGGGCCCCGCTGGTGGACTCGGTGAACGCGGCCGCCGCCCTCGGCGGGCTGCTCGCCTCGCTGGGGAGCTGACCGGTGGCCACCGGCGGCGGCGCCCACTGGAACCCGCAGTCGCAGCGCTGGGAGTGGGCGGACCAGCCGCCCCCGCCCCCGCCCTCGTACCCGCCCCCGGCCCCACCCTCGTACCCGCCCCGCCCGCAAGGGGGCGGCCAGGGCGGTCCGGGTCGGCACCGGCCGTGGAAGGTCCCAATGCTGGTGGCCGTCGGGGCGGCGGTGGTGGGCGGCTGCGCCGTGGCGGGCTGGCTCGTCCTGCGCGACGAGGAGCCGAAGGCACCCGCCGCGGCCCCGTCGGCCTCGGGGAGCCCGGCCGCGCCGTCCGGTACCCGGCCGAACACGGCCCCGGGCACCACGTCGTCCTCCCCGCCCTCCGCGTCGCCCTCGGTCCCGCCGCCGTACACGGTGGTCCGCGACGACGGCGGCTTCTCGGTCGCCGTCCCCGCGGGCTGGGAGCGCAGCCTCGACGAGGACGGCAGCGGCTCCTTCTACCGCCGGCCCGGGGACCGCAGCGCGCTGATCCAGATCTTCCGCGTCAACGAGCCGGACAGCGTCGGAACGTGCGAGCTGCTGCGGATCTCCTCGCAGGACCTCGGAAAGCGGCGGCCCGGCTACCAGGAGGTCTCCCTGGATCCGACGCCCGGTGAGTCCTGCGAGCTGGTGTACGAGTACGACAACCAGGAGTCGCACGGACGCCGCCGCGCGATCGAGCGGATCACCGTCGCCCCGGACGGCGGGCGGTGGGCGCTGCTGGCGGCCGGTCCGGCCACCGACGGCACGACGGTGCGCGCGAACCTGACGGCGGCCGTGGAGTCGTTCAGGCCGCAATGACCGCAATGACCGCGATGACCGCGACGACCGGTCCTACTTGTACATGCCCGGCTTGTAGTGGCCCGGCACCATGCGGGTGGTGACGCCGATGCGGTTCCAGACGTTGATCGTCGCGATGACGGCGATCAGCTGGGCGAGCTCGCGCTCCTCGAACTGCTCGGCGGCCTTCTCGTAGACCTCGTCGGGCACGAAGCCGTCCGTCAGGACGGTGACGGCCTCGGTGAACTCGATCGCGGCGAGCTCCTTCTCGGTGTAGAAGTGCCGGGACTCCTCCCAGGCGCCCAGTTGGACGATGCGCTCGACGCTCTCACCTGCGGCGATCGCGTCCTTGCTGTGCATGTCGAGGCAGAAGGCGCAGTGGTTGATCTGGGAGGCCCGGATCTTGACGAGCTCGACCAGGGCGGGGTCCAGACCCTTCTTGGAGGCGAGCTCCAGGGCGAGGACCGCCTTGTAGACCTCGGGGGCGAGCTTCGCCATGTGCATGCGCGGGGTGTGCTCGGGGGCGTGTTCGTGTGTGGTCGTCATGTGATCGACCCTAGGAGTCGGGCGGCCCGCCGATATGGTCCATATCCATGACGGAATCGTGGGCCACTTTCGGCGCCGACCTGCACCTGCAACTGGACCTCACCGCCAAACGCGGCCTACGGGCCGGACTCACCGAGGCCCTGCGCGAGGCCGCGCGCGGCGGCCGGCTGGCGGCCGGGACCCGGCTGCCGTCGTCCCGCTCCCTCGCCGCGGACCTGGGCATCGCCCGGAACACCGTCGCCGAGGCGTACGCCGAGCTCGTCGCCGAGGGCTGGCTGACGGCCCGCCAGGGCTCCGGCACCCGCGTCGCCGAACGGGCCCGGCCGCGCCGGCCCGCGGCCGCCGCCCCGGTACGGCGCCCCGCGCGCAAGGGGCCCGCGTACAGCCTGATCCCCGGCTCCCCGGACCTGGGCGGATTCCCGCGCGCGGCCTGGCTGTCGGCGGCCCGGCGGGCGCTGATCGACGCGCCGAACGAGGCGTTCGGGTACGCGGTCGACCCGCGCGGCCGGATCGAGCTGCGGCAGGCGCTGGCGGGCTACCTTGCGCGGGCGCGCGGGGTGTACGCGGACCCCGAACGGATCGTGCTGTGCGCGGGCTTCCTGCACGGGCTCACGCTGCTGGCGGGCGTACTGCGGGCGCGGCGGGTACGGGAGGTGGCGGTGGAGGGGTACGGGCTCGACTTCCACCGGGACCTCCTGGTGCGGGCGGGGTTGCGGACGCGCCCGCTGGGCGTGGACGCGGAGGGCGCCCGGACGGGGGAGTTGACCGCGACGGCGGGCGCGGTGCTGCTGACCCCGGCGCACCAGTTCCCGACGGGCGTGGCCCTCACCCCGGCGCGGCGGGCGGCCGCGGTCGACTGGGCCCGGACCACGGGCGGGCTGATCCTGGAGGACGACTACGACGGGGAGTTCCGCTACGACCGCCAGCCGGTCGGCGCGCTGCAGGGCCTGGACCCGGACCGGGTGGTGTACCTCGGTACGGCCAGCAAGTCCCTGGCACCCGGGCTGCGGATGGGCTGGATGGTGGTCCCGCCGGGGCTGCTGGAGGAGGTGCTGGACGCCAAGCGGCCCACGGAGTGGGCGTGCGGCGCGCTGGACCAGCTGACGCTGGCGGAGTTCCTCACCTCCGGGGCGTACGACCGGCACGTGCGCGGGATGCGGCTGCGGTACCGGCGGCGCCGGGACGAGCTGGTGGCGGCGGTCGGGGACCGGGTCGGCGTGTCGGGGATCGCGGCGGGGCTGCACGCCGTGCTGGACCTTCCCGGGGGGACGGAGCGGTCGGTCCTGCAGTCGGCGGCGTGGCAGGACCTGGCCCTGCACGGGCTGGGGCGGTTCCGGCATCCGGAGGCGGTCGCGCTGCCCGCGCGGGATGCGGTGGTCGTGGGCTACGGGACGCCGTCGGACAGCGCGTGGTCCCCGACGCTGGCCGCCTTGGCCGCAGCGCTGCCGTGACCTGCGGCGCCGTTGCGGGGGCGCTGCCCCCGGACCCCCGCGCCTCAAACGCCGGCGGGGCTGAAAGGCGGCGCGGGGTTCGGGGCGGAGCCCCGGCACGGCGGGCCCCGGTCATCGCTCCGCCGGGGCCGACGGTTCGCCGAAGCGGGCCAGGGCCAGGGAGCCGGCTACCGCTACCACGAAGCCCGTCACCGCCAGCCAGGCCAGGCCCTCGCGGGTGCTGTCGCCGAGCCAGACCACGCCCACCACCGCCGGGCCGATCGTCTCGCCGAGGACCATGCCCGCCGTCGCCACCGTCACCGAGCCGCGCGCCAGGGCCGAGGTGAGGAGCAGGAAGGCCGCGCCGCCGCCCAGCAGGAGGGCGTACAGGGCGGGGTTGCGCAGGTCCCAGGGGGAGTCGATGAGCCGTACCGAGACCTCCACCACGCCGAAGCCCGTGCCCGCCGCGAGGCCGAGGACCAGTGCCCGCGGCCCGTCCGGGAGCCGGCCGGCGACCACGCCGACCAGCAGCACCAGCCCCGCCACCGCCAGCAGCCCCAGCTTCAGCGCGAGCGACCCGGTCCCCGTGCCCTCCTCCCCGGCGGACAGTCCGAGCATCAGCAGCCCCGCACACACCACCGCCACCGCGGCCCACTCGGTCCGGGACAGCCGCACCCGCAGCAGCCGCGCCGCGACCACCGCCGTCACCGCCAGGCTGGCCGCCAGCGCCGCCCCCACCGCGTAGATCGGGACGTGCCGCAGGGCGATGATCTGGAGCACGAAGCCGGCTCCGTCGAGGCCCAGACCCGCCAGATACCGCCACTGCCGGACGGCCCGCAGGAACAGCGCCGTGTCCACCCCGGACCCGGTGCCCGGCTCCGCCGCCCGCGCCGCGACCGCCTGCAGAACCGACGCCGTACCGAAGCAGACCGCCGCACCGAGCGCGCAAATCATCCCAATGAGCACGAAGCGACTCTAGGTCACGGATCTCACAGCGGCCGGATTCCATCGGCCGGTGACCCCGCTCTACTCTGTCGGCAGTACGCGAGGCCCCAGGGGGAACAGCAGACATGGACAGCAGCAGCACCAATCAGCGCCGCATGCGCTCCGGAGCCGTCGCCCTCGGAGGCATGGGCCTGCTCGCCGCCACGCTCGTGGCCTGCGGCAGCAGCGACGATCCGGACAAGCGCTGCGCCTCCCGTTCCACGTTGCAGCACTTGAACAACAAGGAGTGCAAGAGCGGCGGCACCGGCGCCTACTACTACGGCGGCTACGTCAGCGCCGGCAAGGTCTCCGGCGGCAGCTTCGACAAGTCCGCCGTCACCCGCGGCGGCATCGGCGGCCACTCCAGCTCCGGCTCCAGCGGCGGCTGACCGAGACGATGCAGCGGCACACCATCGAGCCCCGTCCCGACTGGCAGAAGACCGTCGAGGAGCAGGGTCTGATCTATCCCCTGACCCGCTACCCCGACGACTCGCTGCGCCCCTACTGGGACGAGAGCGCGTACTACTCCTTCTCGCTCCCCGAGGTCGAGGCCCTGGAGAACGTCGTCGAGGAGCTGCACGCCATGTGCCTGGCCGCGGCCGCGCACATCGTCGAGCACGACCGCTTCGCCGACCTCGGTATCACCGACCCGAAGCTGGCCGCGCTGATCGCCGAGTCCTGGCGGCGGCGCGCCGAACAGCCCTCCCTCTACGGTCGTTTCGACCTGCGCTACGACGGCAGCGGCAGCCCGGCCAAGATGCTGGAGTACAACGCCGACACCCCCACCTCCCTGGTGGAGGCGGCCAGTCCGCAGTGGTTCTGGATGGAGGAGCGCTTCCCCGGCGCCGACCAGTGGAACTCCCTCCACGAGCGCCTCGTCGACGCCTGGCGGCGCCAGGCCGAGCTGCTCCCGCCCGGCCCGCTGCACTTCGCGCACTCCGAGACCGACGAGCTCGGCGAGGACCTGATGACGGTCGCCTACCTCCAGGAGACCGCCGAGCAGGCCGGCCTGGACACCCAGGCGCTCTCCGTCGAGCAGATCGGTTGGGACAGCCTGTCCGGCCGGTTCGTGGACGAGAAGCTCCGCTTCATCCGCTCCTGCTTCAAGCTCTACCCGTGGGAGTGGCTGGCCACGGACGAGTTCGGCCCGCAGGTCCTCGGCACGTACGACCACGGCGGCGGCTCCGGTTCCACCTGCTGGATCGAGCCGCTGTGGAAGATGCTGCTGTCCAACAAGGCGCTGCTGGCGATCCTGTGGGAGCTCTTCCCGGAGCACCCCAACCTGCTGCCCGCCTACCTCGACGGCCCGCGCGAGCTCGCCGAAGCCGGGTCCACCGGCTACGTGGCCAAGCCCCTCCTCGGCCGGGAGGGCGCGGGGGTCACCCTGCACGAGGCGGGCGAGGGCGCGGAGCCGTTCGTACCGGAGGAGGGGGAGCGGTACTGCTTCCAGGGCCTGGCCCCACTGCCCGACTTCGACGGAAACCGGGTGGTGCTCGGCGCGTGGGTCGTCGAGGACGAGGCGGCGGGGCTCGGCATCCGGGAATCGGCGGGGCCGGTCACGGACGAGTACGCCCGCTTCCTGCCCCACGTCATCCTCTGACCGATACGGACGGGACCTACGCGCCGAGCACCGACCGGAGCTGGGCGAGGCCCCAGTCCAGGTCCTCCTTGCTGATCACCAGCGGCGGGGCGATCCGGATCGTCGACCCGTGGGTGTCCTTCACCAGCACCCCGAGTTCCATCAGCTTCTCGGAGATCTCCCGGCCGGTGCCCCGCGAGGGGTCGACGTCGACGCCCGCCCACAGTCCGCGGCCGCGTACGGCGGTCACCGCGCCGCCGCCGACCAGCAGGTTGAGTTCGCGGTGCAGGTGCTCGCCCAGCTCGGTGGCGCGGCCCTGGAACTCGCCGGTCCGCAGCATCGCGATCACCTCCAGGGCGACGGCGCACGCGAGCGGGTTCCCGCCGAAGGTGGACCCGTGCTCCCCGGGCCGGAACACCCCGAGCACGTCCCGGTCGGCGACGACGGCGGAGACCGGCACCACGCCGCCGCCGAGCGCCTTGCCGAGGATGTAGACGTCCGGGACGACCCCCTCGTGCTCGCACGCGAAGGTCCGGCCGGTGCGCCCCAGCCCCGACTGGATCTCGTCCGCCATGAAGAGGACGTTCCGCTCGCGGGTCAGCTCCCGTACGCCGCTCAGGTAACCGGCGGGCGGCACCAGCACCCCCGCCTCGCCCTGGATCGGCTCCAGCAGCACGGCCACGGTGTTCTCGGTGACGGCGTGGGCCAGCGCGGTCAGGTCCCCGTACGGGACGATCTCGAAGCCCGGTGTGTACGGGCCGAAGTGGTCACGGGCCTCGTGGTCCGTGGAGAAGGAGACGATGGTCGTGGTCCGCCCGTGGAAGTTGTCCGCGGCGACCACGATCTTGGCGTGCCCGTCCGGGACGCCCTTGACCTCGTAGCCCCACTTGCGGGCGGTCTTCACCGCCGTCTCCACGGCCTCCGCCCCCGTGTTCATGGGGAGCACCATCTCCTTGCCGCACAGCGCGGCGAGCTCGGTACAGAAGTCGGCGAAGCGGTCGTGGTGGAAGGCGCGCGAGGTGAGCGTGACCCGTTCCAGCTGGGCGCGGGCGGCGTCGATCAGACGGCGGTTGCCGTGCCCGAAGTTGAGGGCCGAGTACCCGGCGAGCATGTCGAGGTATCTGCGGCCCTCGACGTCGGTCATCCAGGCGCCTTCCGCGGACGCGACGACCAGGGGCAGCGGATGGTAGTTGTGCGCACTGTGGGCGTCCGCGGCGCGGATGGCATCAGCAGTTGTCGACACGGGGTCTCCGATCGTCCGTCCGGCGCGGTGAGCGCCGGTGCAGCGGTGACGAGGGTGGCGTCACCTTCTTATCGTCGCTCGTATCCCGGACGCAGAAACCTCTCTCCCGGCGCGCCCGCTAAGGTGTCAGGTACGCACGGCGACTGGCGTACGGGGAACCAACTCCGGGGGAGTCGTGCGCGCTCGACCGCATACAGGGCCGCTCGCCTGGGCCTCGCGGGGTACCGATCACATCGACCCCGGAGGAGCCCGCCATGTCCGCGAGCCGCCATCCCGCCCTTCTCTCCACCGACCCCGAGCTGGCGTCCTTCGTCGCGGCGGAGGAAGTGCTGCAGGCGCAGACCCTGCGTCTGATCCCCAGCGAGAACTACGTGTCCGCGGCCGTCCTCGAAGCCTCCGGCACCGTGCTGCAGAACAAGTACAGCGAGGGCTACCCCGGCCGCCGCTACTACGAGGGCCAGCAGAACATCGACCGCGTCGAGGCGCTGGCGATCGAGCGGGCCAAGGGCTTGTTCGGGGTGGACCACGCCAACGTGCAGCCGTACTCCGGCTCGCCCGCCAACCTCGCCGTGTACCTGGCCTTCGCGAAGCCGGGCGACACCGTGATGGGCATGGCCCTGCCGATGGGCGGGCACCTCACCCACGGCTGGGGCGTCTCGGCGACCGGCTCCTGGTTCCGGGGCGTGCAGTACGGCGTCCGGGCCGACACCGGGCTCATCGACTACGACGCGGTGCGCGACCTGGCCCTCGCCGAGCGGCCCAAGCTGATCTTCTGCGGCGGTACCGCCCTGCCGAGGACCATCGACTTCGCCGCCTTCGCGGAGATCGCGCGGGAGGCCGGCTCGATCCTGGTCGCCGACGTGGCCCACATCGCGGGCCTGATCGCGGGCGGCGCGCACCCGTCCCCGGCGGACCACGTCGACGTCGTCTCCACCACCACGCACAAGACCCTGCGCGGTCCGCGGGGCGCGATGCTGATGTGCCGCGAGGAGCACGCGAAGGCCATCGACAAGGCGGTCTTCCCGGGCCTGCAGGGCGGCCCGCACAACCAGACGACGGCCGGCATCGCGGTGGCGCTGCACGAGGCGGCCCAGCCGTCCTTCACGGCGTACGCGCACCAGGTCGTCGCCAATGCCAAGGCGCTGGCCGCGGCGCTGCTGCAGAAGGGCTTCGACCTGGTCTCGGGCGGTACGGACAACCACCTGATCCTGATCGACCTGACCGGCAAGGACGTGCCGGGCAAGATCGCGGCCAAGGCCCTGGACCGGGCGGGCATCGTCGTGAACTACAACACGGTGCCGTTCGACCCGCGCAAGCCGTTCGATCCCTCGGGCATCCGCATCGGGACGCCGTCGCTGACGTCGCGGGGGCTGTCCACCGAGCACATGCCGCTGGTGGCCGACTGGATCTCGCGCGCGGTCGACGCCGCCGCGAAGGGCGATGAGCAGGCCCTCGCAGCGATCCGGGCCGAGGTGACGGACCTGATGGCGGCCTTCCCGGCCCCGGGGCTCCCGCTGTCCTGACCTGCGGCCCGGCTGCCGGGGCCCCGCCCCGGACCCCACGCCTCGAACGCCGGCGGGGCTGGATTTCCAGCCCCGCCCGGCGTTCGAGGCGCGGGTGCGGGCGGGGCCCGCGGAGCCCCGCGCAGCGGTGTCGGCCCGCCCCGTCCCGGAACGGAAAGCGGTCGCTCGGCCGGGGTTGGATCCGGACGATCCGCTACCGCCCGGTACCCCGGAGCCGTAGGGACCGGGTCGCCGCGACCCGGAGGGATCCGGCCGACGGCGGGCCCGAGCCCGCCCCCGCACCTGAGAGAATGAAGCCATGGCTTCTGATCGTCCTCGCGCGCTCTCCGGCATCCAGCCCACCTCCGGCTCGTTCCACCTCGGGAACTACCTCGGAGCCATCCGCCAGTACGTCGCCCTGCAGGAGACGCACGACGCCTTCTACATGGTGGTCGACCTGCACGCGATCACCATGCCGCAGGACCCCAAGGACCTGCGCGCGAACACCCGGCTCTCCGCGGCGCAGCTGCTGGCCGCCGGCCTGGACCCCGAGCGCTGCACCCTCTTCGTCCAGAGCCACGTGCCCGAGCACGCGCAGCTCGGCTGGGTCATGAACTGCATCACCGGCTTCGGCGAGGCCAGCCGGATGACCCAGTTCAAGGACAAGTCCGCCAAGGGCGGCGTCAACAGCGCCAGCGTCGGCCTCTTCACGTACCCGATCCTGCAGGTCGCCGACATCCTGCTGTACCAGGCGAACGCGGTCCCGGTCGGCGAGGACCAGCGCCAGCACATCGAGCTGACCCGCGACCTGGCGGAGCGCTTCAACCAGCGCTACGGCTCCACCTTCACCCTCCCCGCCGCGCACATCGTCAAGGAGGTCGCGAAGATCTACGACCTCCAGGACCCGGCGATCAAGATGTCGAAGTCCGCGTCGTCCCCCAAGGGCCTGATCAACCTCCTCGACGAGCCCAAGGTCACCGAGAAGAAGATCAAGAGCGCGGTCACCGACACCGAGGCCGAGATCCGCTTCGACTCCGAGAAGAAGCCCGGCGTCAGCAACCTGCTCACGATCTACTCCACCCTCTCGGGCGAGACGATCTCCGAGCTGGAGGCCAGGTATGAGGGCAAGGGCTACGGCGCGCTGAAGACCGACCTGGCCGGCGTGATGGTCGATTTCGTCACACCGTTCAAGAAGCGGACCCAGGAATACCTCGACGACCCGGAGACGCTGGACTCGATCCTGGCCAAGGGCGCGGAGAAGGCCCGCGCCGTCGCCGCCGAGACGCTCGCGCAGGCCTACGACCGCCTCGGTCTGCTGCCCGCCAAGCACTGACGAACGCAACTACGGACAGAGAGCCCTGGCACGAACGGGGGTGCTGCCGCCACACTGGGGCGGCAGCAGTCCACAGCGACAAGCGGAGGAGAGATACGTGGGGACCGTAACGCTCGGCGTTTCGATCGCGGTCCCGGAGCCGTACGGCAGCAAGCTCCAGGAGCTGCGCGCGGGCTTCGGGGACGCCGCCGCGCACGGCATCCCCACGCATGTCACCCTCGTCCCGCCCACCGAGGTGGAGGCGGACCGGCTCCCCGCGATCAGGGCCCACCTGGTCGAGGTCGCCGCCGCCTCCCGGGCCTTCCGGATGCGGCTGGCCGGCACGGGAACCTTCCGCCCCCTCTCGCCGGTCGTCTTCGTCAGGATCGCCGAAGGGGCCGCGGGCTGCACCCGCCTCCAGAGCGAGGTCCGCGACCCCCAGGGGCCGCTCGACCGCGAGCTGGCCTTCCCGTACCACCCGCACGTCACGGTCGCCCACGGGATCTCCGAGGAGGCGATGGACCTGGCGTTCACGACCCTCGCCGACTACGCCGCCGAGTGGGTCTGCGCGGGCTTCGCCCTCTACGAGCAGGGCTCGGACGGGGTCTGGCGCAAGCTGCGCGAGTACCCGTTCGGGAGCGGACCGAACTGTGTCCCGGCGCAGGCGGGCTCACCCGCCGACCACGCAGCCGGGGGCGCCGGGGGCGCCGGGGCGACCGTACCGCCCTCCTGACGGAGCGGGCGCGGGGCCAGGGGCCGCAGGGCCAGGGTGAGCCGGGCGATGCGCCGGGCACGGAACCTCAGCCTTCGCAGGACCAGGGTGTGGAACGGGCGACCCGTAGGGCGCGTTTCGGGAAAAGTCACAATCGACGACCGTAGCCGCCAGAACCGACAATCCCGGCTATTTCCGGCGGCTGAATTACGGTGACCCCATGGACTGGCTGACGAAACTCCCGGTGATCGGGCCGCTCGCGTCCCGTCTGATGCGGACGCACGCGTGGCGTTCGTACCAACGCCTCGACCGCGTCCACTGGACCCGCCTCGCCGCCGCCATCACCTTCATCAGCTTCCTCGCCCTCTTCCCGCTGATCACCGTGGCCGCCGCCGTCGGCGCGGCGCTGCTCAGCCCCGAACAGCTGGACCGGCTGGAGAAGAACCTCTCCGAACAGGTCCCGGGCATCTCGGACCAGCTCGACATCGAGGGGCTCGTCGACAACGCCGGCACGGTCGGTCTCGTCGCCGGTGCCCTCCTGCTGCTGACCGGTGTCAGCTGGGTGGGCTCCATGCGGGACTGCCTGCGCGCTGTGTGGGAGAAGGACGACGAGGACGACGGGAACCCGTTCGCCCGCAAGGGCAAGGACGGGCTCGTCCTGCTCGGCCTCGGCGGGGTGGGCCTGGCCTCCGCCGCCGCCTCCATCCTCGGATCCAGCGCCGTCGGGAAGACCGCCGACTGGCTGGACATCCCGCGCGAGGGCGCGGGCGGCGCGCTGCTGCGCACCTTCGCCTTCCTCGTCGGCGTCGTGGCCGCCTTCCTGCTGCTGCTCTACGTCCTGACCCTGCTCCCGGGCGTCGACCCGCCGCGCGGCCGCCTGATCCAGGGGGCCCTCATCGGCGCGGCAGGCTTCGAACTGCTGAAACTGCTGCTCAGCGGCTATATGCGGGAGGTCGCCGCGAAGAGCATGTACGGAGCCTTCGGCGTGCCGATCGCCCTGCTGCTCTGGATCAACTTCACGGCGAAGCTGCTGCTGTTCGTCGCCTCCTGGACGGCCACCCGCGATGACGCGGACGGCGACGGCGCGGAGGACCCTCCCCCGGGCCCTCCGGCCGCCGCCCGCCCGGCCTGAACGCACCGGTGGAGCACCGGTGGCGCATCGGTGTGGGGCCCGACACGCCACCGGAGTACCGTCGGCGGGACGCTCTACCAGGTGCCGTTGCCGCAGCCGTACACCCACCGGTGCGAGGCGGCGTTGTCGTGGACCGCCTTCCACTGACCGCTCGCGTCGCCGTTGCGGGTCCAGTTGAAGGTCTGCGCGTTGTTGCGCAGGTTCCATTCGGTGCCGTAGCCGATGCAGGCGTAGGCGCCGGTGTTGTTCTCGTTGTAGTAGATGTTGACGTGGTCGCGGCCGCCGGCGCTGCCGCTGTTGCGGACCCAGTCGACCTTGTTCTTGACCTGGTACGGCCAGTCGTTGGAGTTTCCGGCGTTCTGGTAGAGGTAGTTGTAATCGTCCGAGTAGGCACAGAAGTTCGTGTAACCGCAGCCGCCGTCGGCCTGCGCCGCGGTCGGAACGGCCACCACCGCCGTACCGGCGATCGCGAGTCCCGCGAGGAGCGTCCTGAGCTTGTTCATGTGGGGTCCCTCCCAGTAGTGCCGTGCGAGGTTCACCGCCGGTCGGCGGTACGCGATGTCAGCTCCCGGCGTGCCGGGCGACCACATCGCGAGCTGTGGGCAGGGCCGCCACCTGCATCCGCCGCATGGCGTCGAAGGCGGCCCCGTGCTCGGCGCGGATCATGTCCGAATAGCGCCGGTGCAGGTCCTGTGCGGTGTCGGCGAGGCCGGTCGAGCGGGCGCACTCGGCCTGGGCGGTGGCCATCGGTACGTCCTCGGCCTCGGCGGCCGGGCCCTTCCGTGCCAGTTGCTCGTCGCGCTGCCGGACCGGGTGTTCGGCCGGGAAACCGCGCCGGCCCACGCACTCGCTCCAGCCGGCCAGCGCCGTCCGGAACGCGGGGTCCTGGCCGACCCGGCCGGTGCGCACCGCGCCGAGCTGCTTCACGGTCTCGCTCGCGCCGAACCAGAGGCGTACGTCCCCGTAGAGCTGCCGCCAGGACGCGGTGATGCAGCCCCGGTCGCTGTGGCTCAGCGTGCCGCCGCCCGGGTTCTCGACGGCCAGCCCCTTCGCGTCGGGTCCCATGAGTGCCACCCCCAGAGCCTCCAGCCGCTCCGGGGGGAGTCCGCTCCGGTACCGGGCGCGCGGGCCCGCCGCCGCCTCCTCGTCCAGCCGGCGTTCGATCCGGCGCCCGAAGCCGTGGCCGCGGGCCCAGTCCACGTCGTCGACGCCGTACGGGAAGTCCCGGAGGTCCGGGTGCGCCACGCGCGGGACCGGCCAGTACGAGAACCCCTGCGCCCGCATGCACTCCTGTACGAGCAGTTCCCCCGCGGTGTGGAGCAGGTCCAGCTCGGCGGTCTCCAGGGCGCGCGCCGGGGCCGGCTGCCCGGCGCCGTCCGCCGGGAGCGCGGTCCAGGCCGCCACGGCGAGCAGCGTGCCGCAGGCCACCGCGACGACGGCCGACCATCTCCTGCGCATGGCAGGACCCCCTTCCCGCCGGCTCGATGCCGACGGGAGCGAGCAAACCCTGCCGAAGTCCTGTGGTGAACCTGTGAGTTGATAGGTGGTGCGGGTACCGGAACCGGGCTAGGTCGTCTCTTCCGGATCTTGCCGGGCCCGGCCCGCCCGGCACGGCACCTCGCCGCGTTGTCGGGACACCCGAGTACGTCCGGTACACGGGCGCCCCTCCGCCTTGCGAGGCACCGCACCGGACGACCCGGGCTTCACCCGACAAGATCCGGAAGAGACGGCCTAGGCCGGACTCAGATCAGCTCTTCGCCCCGGCCGCGGCGGCCCCGGGGTCGGCGGCGGTTGAACACGAAGGCGCCGCCCGCCAGTACGGCCAGCGCACCGCCCGCGACACCCAGCGCGGTGCCCGCACCGCCGCCCGCGTCCTTGCCGGCCGCCGACGGGTCGTTCTCGTGCGACTGGGCCGGGGAGCCGTGCGAGGAGGTGTCCGCGCTCTTCGGCGGCACCAGCTCACCCACCGGCTTGACCTTGCCGGTCGCCGCGAAACCCCAGTCGAAGAGCGCGGCGGTCTCCTCGTAGACCGAGTTCGCGCCGGCCGCTCCCGGGTTCATCACCGTGACCAGCAGCTTCCGGTCGCCCTGCTGCGCGGCCCCGGTGAAGGTCGAGCCCGCCATGGTGGTGTTGCCGTTCTTCACCCCGGCGATGCCCTTGTAGGGGGAGATGCCGCCGGCGCCCGTCATCAGCCGGTTGGTGTTCTGGATCTCGAAGTGGTCCCGCGGCTTCCCGGGCTCCTGCAGTCCGGGGAACTTCGCGCTCACCGTGCCGCAGTACTCCCTGAAGTCCTGCTTCTGCAGTCCGGAGCGGGCCACGAGCGTCAGGTCGTACGCGCTCGACACCTGCTCCGGGGCGTCGTACCCGTCGGGGGACACCACGTGCGTGTCCAGGGCCTGCAGCTCCTCGGCGTGGGCCTGCATGTCCTTGACGGTCTTCTCGACGCCGCCGTTCATGGCCGAAAGTACATGCACGGCGTCGTTCCCCGACCGCAGGAACACCCCGAGCCACAGGTCGTGGACGGAGTACTCGTGGTCCTCCTTGACCCCGACCAGGCTGCTGCCCGGGCCCACGCCCTCCATGTCCTTGTCGGTGACCTTGTGGACCTGATCCTTGGGCAGGGTCGGCAGCACCGTGTCCGCGAAGAGCATCTTCATGGTCGAGGCCGGGGGCAGCCGCCAGTGCGCGTTGTGCGCGGCCAGCACCTCGCCGGACTCCGCGTCCGCCACGATCCAGGACCGCCCGGTGAGGTTCGCCGGCAGCGCGGGCGCGCCCGGCAGCAGGTTCACCTGGGTCCCCGGCTGGCCGAGCAGGGATCCGCCGACCGTGGACATCGAGACGGGTGGTGCGGGGGCCGGGGCCTTGGCCGGTTGGCCCTTCGCGTCGGCCGGCGGGGTCGGCGCGGCGTGCGCGGGGGCCACCAACATCGTGGGGACCAGCAACGCGGCGGAAAGGACCGTCAGCGCGGTCGTCTTGGCAGACACGCAGGTGAAAGTACATCCCGATGACCTGGAGGACGCATCGGACCGGCCAATTCGAGGCAACCACCCCCGGGACAGCCCACCCCGGCGCGTCCGTCCTGGGGACGAATCGGATACTGAAGGCATGAGACTCAGCCGTACCGCCTCCTGGTTCCTGCTCGCCTTCGGGGTGTGGAGCTGGTTCATCTGGGTGTCTTTCGTCCGGAACCTGTGGAAGAACGGCAGTGGCCTTGCCTTCGATGCGGCGGGCGACCCCACTTCCTACTTCTGGGTGCACCTGACGCTCGCGGTGACCTCCTTCCTTCTGGGGACGGCGGTCGGTGTGCTCGGGTTGCGCAGCGTTCTCGCCCTGCGGCGTGAATCACGTACGGAACGTTCCGACGGGGCCGACGGGGCCGACCGTGCGGGCCGTCCGGATAAGGACACCTCGGCATGACGATCCTGGTCTTCGTCCTCGTCGCGTCGGCGGTCTGCGCGCTGCTGGTCCTGGTCCACCGCTGGCTCTGGATCCGCCTGGTCCGCGACACCACCACCCCCGGCGGTCGGACCCGGCGCATCGGCACGGCCTTGGCCATCGCCCTGCCCCTCCTCTCTGTGGCCGCGCTCACCACGGGTCGCGCGGGCGCCCCCTTCTGGCTCCAGCAGACGGTGGCGTGGCCCGGGTACCTCTGGCTCGCGGTACTCCTGTACCTGACCCTGACGATGCTGGTCGCGGAGCCGATCCGCGCGCTGTCGCTACGCCGTCCGGCCCACCGTGATTCCACCGGAGCGGTGGCCGAGCGGCCCGAGCCCGTGGAGGTGCCCGCCGCGGCGGCGCCGCACTACGGTGCCGGTGTGGACCTCTTCTCCCGTTCCTGGACGGCGTTGCGCACGGCGGTCGCCGCGATCCCGGACCGGGACTTCGCACGGCCGTCGGGCTGCGCCGGATGGCTCGTACGGGACCTCGTGTGCCACCTGGTCATCGATGCCCAGGACGTCCTGATCACCCTCGCCACCCCCGCCGCGACGGAGCCGACCGTCGACGCGGTGACCTACTGGCACGTCGAGGACCGTCCCCCGACCGGCGAGGACCCGCTCGACGCCCTCACCGTCCGGCTGGCCGCCGCGTACGGGGACCCGCACCTGCTCCGGTTCCACCTCGACGACGTCGGCTCCGCCGCCGGCCGCGCGGCCCAACTCGCCGATCCGCGCGCCCGGGTGGGCACCCGCGACGAGGTCCTCACCGTGGGCGACTACCTCGGCGCGTACGTCCTGGAGTGGACGCTGCACCACCTCGACCTCATCGCACACCTCCCCGACGCGCGGACCTCGCCACCCGAGGAGGGCCTGGCCCGCTCCCGCGCCATGCTGGAGGAGATCGCCGGAACGGCGTTCCCCGCGTCGTTCACCGACCGGGACGCACTCCTGGTCGGCACCGGCCGCAGCACGCCCACCGACGCACAGCGGACCGAACTGCGCGCCGCAGCGGTGAGGTTCCCCCTCGTCCTGGGCTGACCCACCCCACCCCACCCCACCCCGCTGCACGGCACGCCCTCGCCCCACCCTCTTCTCGTCCCCTTGACGATATGGGCACGCCCCTTTATCGTCGCATTGACGAAATAAAGGGGGTCCCACCATGGCCGACATCACCCGGCGCTTCGGCTGGCGTCATCTGCGCTCCGCGCCCACCGCCCACATCCGCCACCACAAGCGCGGCCGACTCGTCCACGACGGGCGGGGGCTCAGCTTCTGGTACCGGTCGCTCTCGGCGGCGCTCTCCGAAGTACCGGTCGACGACCGGGAGCTGGCCATGGCGTTCCACGCCCGCACGTCCGACTTCCAGGACGTCGCCGTGCAGGCCACCGTCACCTACCGGATCAGCGACCCGGCCGAAGCCGCGGAACGACTCGACTTCTCCGTCGACCCGGACACCGGGAGCTGGCGCGGCGCCCCCTTGGAGCAGATCGCCACGCTCCTCACCGAGACCGCACAGCAGCACGCGCTGGACGTACTGGCCCGAACTCCGCTGGCCGGCGCCCTGGTCGACGGCGTCACCTCCGTGCGGACCAGCGTCACCGCAGGCCTCGCCGCCGAGCCCAGACTCCCGGCCACCGGCATCGACGTGGTGGCCGTGCGGGTCGTGGCCATCCGCCCCGAGGCCGAGGTGGAGCGCGCCCTGCGCACCCCGGCCCGCGAGCAGATCCAGCAGGAGGCCGACCGGGCCACCTACGAACGGCGGGCCGTCGCCGTCGAACGTGAGCGTGCCATCGCCGAGAACGAGCTGGCCAGCCAGATCGAACTCGCGCGACGCGAGGAGCAGTTGATCGACCAGCGCGGCATCAACGCCCGCCGCGAGGCCGAGGAGAAGGCGGCGGCGGACGGCATCCGGACCGAGACCGAGGCGGCGCGCAAGGTCCGACTGGCCCGCGCGGACGCCGAGGCGGCCCGCGAGAATGGCGCGGCGCGCGCCGAGGTCCAGGCCGCCTGGCTCCGCGTGCACGACGAAACCGCCCCGGGCACCCTGCACGCCCTGGCGGCGACCCGGCTGGCGGAGAACCTGCCGCGGATCGAGAGCATCACGCTCTCGCCCGACGTCCTCACCGGGCTCCTCACCAGGCTCGGACGCCCGGAAGGCGGCACGGACGCGTGAGCCTGGCCCCACGGGCGGTCCTCGTGCACCGCAGGACCGAGTACGAGGAACTGCTCGCCCGGCACGGCACCCACGGGCAGGCCGCGTTCTTCCTCTCCAGTCGAGGCCGGTCGATCGACGAGGTGCACCGCCGCCACGAGCGCACCCACCAGGCCCTGCGCCAGGTGGCGGCGGCGGTGCCGCTCACCTGGCGCAGCTCGCGGGTGGAGCGGGCGGACCTGGACCGCTTCCTGTTCGCCCCCGAGGACGTGGTGGTCGTGATCGGCCAGGACGGCCTGGTCGCCAACACCGCGAAATACCTGCGCGGACAGCCGGTGGTGGGCATCGACACCGACCCGGGCTACAACCCGGGGGTCCTCGTCCGACACCGCTGCGCCGACGCGGCCGCCCTGCTGCGCGCCGCGACCGCCGCCGGGAGCCGGACGGAAGAGCTGACCATGGTCGAGGCCGTCGCCGACGACACCCAGCGCCTCCTCGCACTGAACGAGATCTACCTGGGCTCGCCCGGCCACCAGACCGCCCGCTACCGCCTGGGCTCCGACGGAGGCAACGGCCCGGACGAGGCCCAGGCATCCTCCGGGGTACTGGTGGGCACCGGCACGGGCGCCACCGGCTGGCTGCGCTCCCTGTGGCAGGAGCGCGGCAGTCCCGCCCAGCTGCCCGCACCCTGCGAGCGGCGGCTCCTGTGGTTCGTACGGGAGGCCTGGCCCTCTCCCACGACCGGAACGACGAAGGTCGCCGGTGAGTTGGAGCGGGGACAGGCGCTGCAGCTGACCGTGGAGTCGGACCGGATCGTGGTCTTCGGCGACGGGATGGAGGGCGACTCCCTGGAGCTGACCTGGGGCCAGAGCGTACGGCTGGGCATCGCGGCGACGTCACTGCACCTGGTGACGTGAGCACCCGCCGGTGCCGGCACCCAGGTCGACGCACGTGCGCTCGGGGCTCGCTTCGTAGGTTCGGCGAGTTCGGGGTGCGGGACCACGCCTCCGAGCGGACGCCGTGGGGCGCCGCCCGGCGCTGTCTTCTCAGGAGACCGATGGGGGTGGCCGTCGTCGCCCAGGAGGGTGACATGCTTCGGGTGTCTCCTGGGGCTCGGCCGCATGGGCCGGTCGACGAGGGCGACTTCATCCACAGCTACATGGGCAAGGCTTGCAACAGTGATCTCCTCAACGCGCACGGCGAGCGTCTTCCGCGGTAACAGGGGCGGTGCGGCGATCGCGGCGGCCGCGCTGCTCGCTCTCGCCACGGCCTGCGGCTCCGGCGCCGACGAACCGGCCGGAGGTTCCACGAGCCGCCCGGTGAAGGACACCGGCATCACTGCAGAGCCGGGCGAGCGTTTCACGCTCACCGTCGACCAGAACGCCTCCACCCGCGAGTACTGGTACCTCGTCGCCCCCGAGCCCGACAGCTCCGTGCTGGTCAGCCGCGGCCAGGTCTACGCGTCGGACTCCGGCGACGAAGCGGTGGCCGGTGGCGGCGGCCACCTCACCTTCACCTTCGAGGCCAAGGGCAAGGGGACCACTCGGTTCACGCTGTTGCACTGCACTTTCACCACCTGCCAGGGCAACACGTCCACCGTGCCCCCCGAGACAACCGGGCCCTCCGCCACCCCGACCACGGGGGCGCCCACCCCCTTGCAGGCGCCCGAGCGCATCACCTACACCGTCACGGTCGACTGAGCCGCAGCGGACACGACGAGCCGGCCCCGCGGGGGAGGGCGGGCACCGATGAGTTTCTGGGTCGGTCGAGGTCTACCTTCCCGTAGGGCCGCGAATCCCCGTAGCCGCCCCGGAAGGGTGAAGACCATGAAGTACATGATCCAGATGAACGTGCCGGTCGACCAGTGGGACGCTGTCATGTCCTCCTACTCCGAGGACGACATGCGGGCCATGTTCGCCCACATGAACGCCCTGAACGCGGAACTCACGGCCGCCGGGGAATGGGTGGACGGGCAGGGTCTCGGAGGACCCTCACAGGTCAAGACGGTGCGGGCCGCGAGCGACGGGCGGCCGCAGGTGAGCGACGGACCGGCGCAGCCGGGACACATCCTGGCCGGCTACTGGCTGGTCGACGTCACGAGTGAGGACCGGGTTTTGGAGATCGCCGCACGGGCGTCGGCGTGCCCCGGCCCGGGCGGGAAGCCCGGCAACGACCCCGTCGAGGTGCACGCGATTCCCGGGGACCCGACGGGAGCCTGAGCCCGTTCAGATGATGTGGATGCGTTCGAGCGCGCCTTCGGTGTCACGGATCATCAGGTCGTGCCCCTTGGCGCGCTCCTGCTCGACGAAGCCGAGCAGGAGGATGGCCCGGTTGATGACGTCCGACTTGCTGACGCCACCGGCGGCGACGAGGTCGGAGACGATCGTGACGGCCGGCGGGCAGATGGTCACGGAGTAGCGCTCCGTGTCGGGGTGCGGGGGAAGCTGGTCCTGGCCCATGGGGAGATCCCTTCCGGCTCGGTTCATATCTGCACCAGATTCGCACAGTCGTGGTGCGCCGGCCATTCGTTTTCGGGGCCGGGCCGGGCCGGGCCAGACCGACCGCCTGGCGTGACCGTCCCTCGGACGGCGCCTTGCCCAGCCTGGCCGGAGCGCGCTTTGGTGGGCGGGCCCGGCCGGACATCTCGGCCGCAGCCGATGGAGGAGGATGACGTGCGCCGTTTCGAGACGGGCCGGACGGTTGTTCGGCGCGACGTGCACCGCTCGGGTCGGGTGTGGAGCGAACAGGCGCTGCGGGTCGTCGCCGACACCGACGATGCGCTGGTGACCGCCTGCGCTCCCGGAGCGGAGGCCCGGTGGCCCGCCCTGTACGCCAAGGCCCGTGACGACGCGGACCGTTCGGTGCGAACGGAGGCGTTCGATGCGATGGCGAGCGGCCGGTGGGAGCTCGCGACCGCCCGCAGCGTGTGGTCGTCGACGGTGTCGATGAGCTCACGCAGTCATGGCGGACCCGGCGACGCTCCGCGGCCACCGGGATCGTCAGGCCGAACCGACTGCAGTGGCGTCATAGACTGTGGGCGGTGGGGTGCAGAGGTTCGTACAGCGGGAGTTCGGCGCCGCTGGGGAGCCGGATCGCCGTCAGTTTGCCCCAGCGCTGTTCGCTGATCGGGCGGGTGATCTCGATGCCGCGGGCCCGGAACTCGGCGAGCTGGGAATCAAGGTTGTCGCACATCAGGAACAGCTCGTGCTGGGGTGGACCGTCGGTCGGGTGCACGGCCACCTCGGCCGGGGGCAGCTTGAAGATCAGCCGGCCGCCACCCGCGTCGACGCCGGGAAAGTCGAGGACGTCACGGATGAAGTCACGGTCCGCCTCGGCGTTCTGACTGTAGAGGATGACGTGTGCACCGCTGATCATGGCTGGGTCCTGCCTGTCGACGTGCCGGCGGTCGTGTCCTGGGCATCCTGGCACGCGAGGCCCGGAAAACCTTCGACTGCGTTCGACGGCGCGACGGCCGAGTCGCACGCCGGCGGACATCGGCCGTAGGTGGCCCGTGTTTCCCCGTCCGGCGGCGAGTCCACCATGCGAGGCGGCGTCGGTGAGGGCGCGCTGATCCCGAGCCTGCCGATCGCCCTCGTGATGGCCACGATCATGGTCACCACCTACGTCTCCGCGCAGCACGCCGTGCTCGCCCGGGACCTGCGCTTTCGGCTCGGCCGGGACCCTGGTCCCCGCAACGGAGCCGCGGGGACCGACGTCACGGGACCGAGGGGGCCGGCGGACTCCAGCGGCGGGTGCGGGGCACCGCGCCGGAGACCCCGAACTCCTTCTTCAGCTGCTCGGGGATGGCGTAGTGCATGACACGGCCCCGCGTGAGGGAGGACAGCTCCAGCACGGTGGTGAGCTGCCCGAGGCGGTCCAGGGCCCACGCGCCGAGCGGGGAGCGGTCCTCGATGGTCTCCAGGACGCCGAGAAGGTGCGGCGCGGCCTTCACCACGGTGTCCCACGCGGTGCGGGGCACCCGCAGCCAGTCGGCGCAGGTGTCGCCCACGAGGTGGCGGACGAGCGCGGAGACCACGGGGTCGAAGAAGGTGCCGGGCACGATCTCCTCGTAGAGGTCGATGAGCTGACGGGTCAGGTGCGCGCCCTCCTCGGACGGTCCCATGTGCCGGATCATGTACCGGTCGAGGAAGCTCCGCGCCTCGTCGAGGGTCGCGGGGACGGCTTCCTGGTCGACGCCGAGCATGGCCCCGACCACCCGCCACGCGTAGTAGTAGGCCTCCGCGCCCTCCGTCGACATGTGGATGTTCAGCCGGTGCAGGCTGTCGAGGACGAGCAGCGAGAAGAACATCTGCCCGCCGATCATGTCCTCCTGGCAGATCGGCGTCCCGAGCGCCGCGGTGTCCCACCGGTCCTCGCGTACGAGGTGGTGGCGGATCGACGCGTGCAGCAGCCGGACCTTCTGGGCCGCGGGGATGAAGCGGCTGCCGGCCTCGAAGGCATCGGGCCGCATCAGGTGGACGGTGAACTGGCCCGTCTCCGCCATCCGTTTCGACGGGTACTCCAGCCCGTGGGTGGCGGACAGCAACTTCGCCACGTGCGGCACGAGGTAGCAGGCGGGCATGGAGGCGAAGGACAGGGCGGTGGAGATGTGCACGTTGTTGTCGATGAAGAACAGCCGAGCCTTCTCCATCTCGCCCCAGTCCACCCAGGAGGGCGGGACGCTCGTCGCTTCGAGGTACTCGCGGGCGACATCCGGCAGCCCCTCGGGCAGAGGCGCGCCGGCGGTGGAGACGTAGCGCATCAAGGTGTTGAACTTGCCCACTTCCCCGCGTTCGAAGAGCGTGGCGACGGTGGCATCGGCAAGCCGGTCACCGGTTTGCCGCAGGGCGTCCATCGATGCCTCGGTGTGGATCATGACGGGGCTCCTTGTCGTGCGGACGGAGAGGCGGGAAGGGTGGGGCGGAGGGCAGAGGGCAGAGGGCAGAGGGGGGAAGGCGGAGGGCACAGGTGGGTGCGGGCGGCGCGCGCGCCGGTCAGGAGTGGCGGGCCGACGCCGCGTGCGCCAAGGCGGTCAGGGCGGTCGCCGCGTCCTCGGGTACGGGCAACTCGTCCAGGGCGGCGAGCGCTTCCCCGACCCGCGCGCAGATCATGTCCTCCACCCGGTCGGGAGCCTTGAGGCGGCGCATCGTGTCGCGCACCGTGTCCAAGCCCTCCGCATCCAGGTCACGCCGCCCCAACAGGGTCCGCAGCAAGGCGCGTTCCCCGTCACCGGCCAGGCGCCAGGTCTCCGCCAGCAGGGCCGTGGGCCGGTGGCCGTGCACGTCGTCGGCGTTGGCCTTGCCGGTCTGCCCGGGATTGCCGAACAGGCCGATCAGGTCGTCCCGCAACTGGAACGCCTCGCCCAGCGGCAGCCCGTACGCCGAGTAGCCCTCACACGTCCGCGCCCCGGCACCGGCCAAGGCGCCGCCGATGAGCAGGGGATGCTCGACCGTGTACTTGGCGGTCTTGTAGCGGACCACCTTCAGCGCTGCCGTGGTGTCCGGCCCGGCTCCGGTACGCAGGATCTCCAGGCACTCGCCCGCGATCAGTTCGCGGGCCATCACCGCCCACAGCGGGCGCGCCCGGGCCAGGTAGGCGGCGGGCAGTCCGCACGTGGCGAACAACTGGCCGGCAAGCGCCATCAGCAGGTCCCCGACGAGCATCGCCAGCGACCTCGCCGCGTCGTCGGCGTCCGGCCGGTCGCCGACCGCGGCGCGCAGGGCGACGTGCGCGGTGGGCCGGCCGTGCCTGAGCGGACTGTCGTCGATCAGGTCGTCGTGGACGACGGCGGCGGCGTGCACCAACTCCAGGGACGTCGCCGCCTGCAGCAGGGCGTCACTGTCGGGCTGTCCCACCGCCCGCCAGCCCCAGTAACAGAACGCCGCCCGCAGCCGTTTGCCGTCCGCGACTGCGGCTTCCAACTGCCCGGCCACCGACTCCAGAACGGGATCGACCGCCGCGAACGCGTCGGCCTCCCGCGCCACGAACCGGTGCAGCACCTCGTCGACACGGCTCTTGAAGGCGGCCTGCGCCCACCCCTCAGACGCCATCGGTCTCACGGGCCGCCACATGCCGGGCGAGGATCTCCAGATGGGCCGGGGGCACGGCCGCGTACCGGTCGAGGGCCAGGCGCCCGCGCGCCATCAGGTCCTGCTCGGCCTCCGAAGCCAGCTCCGCCGCGTCCGACCGGCGCAGCAGACCGCCCACCACGCCCAGGGCCGAACCCAGCGTGGTCACCGCCAGATCGGCCAGCCCGGCGACCAGCAGCACCGCCCGCCCCTCCGGCCCCTCGGAACGTCCCGCGTCCTGCGTCATCGCATCCCCCACTCAGCGCGTACCCCGGCGACGCAGGTCACGCGCCGCCTCTGCGAGGGTCCCGGTCACGGGGGTCCGGAAACGGCGGAACTCGCGATCGGGTGACCGGCCCGTTCGACCGTACGGATCCGGTTCCGGCCACCGGGGGAGACGAGGGGCGACCGGCCGCGCATGGTTGAACGACGCCGCCGAACTCGTGCACCCGCCTGACGAGGGTTCGCACGGTGCGGGACCCGGTCGGCGTTCCGCACGCCGTACGCCCGTACAGTTCGGGCGTACATCGGAGCGGGGAGAGCAGGGCGTGATCGTGGGAACGTCGGGTCGGGGGTCGGGACGCCGGCTGAAAGTGGCAGCGGTGGCACTGCTGGCGCTGGGCGGGGTTCTGACCTGTGTCGGGGGTCTCGGCGGGTACTTCTTCATGCCGACCAGGGTCATGCCGTCGGGCCATATGAGGCCCTCCCATCCGGCAGGCGCGTCGATGGTCTTCAACGTGTTGGTCGCCGGTGTGGACCGCGGCGACGTGGTGCTTTTCGACGCCGCCGCCTGGGGTGAACGAAACCTGGCCGTGGAACGGGTGGTCGCGGTGGGCGGCGACCGTATCGCCTACGCCCCAGGGGACCGGACACTGACCTTGAACGGGAGGCCGCTCGACGAGCCGTACGTCCTGGACGGCGACCCGGTGGCAGGGTCGCCCGGCGCGTTCGACGTCAAGGTGCCCGAGGGCCGACTGTTCCTGCTGGGCGACACCCGCGGCAACTCCGCCGACTCCCGCTACCGGTTCCAGGAGGCGCAGGGCGGCACCGTGCCCCTGTCGGCGGTGAAGGGCGCGCTCATCGACGAGGACGACCCGCTGGTCGTCGGCCTGCGGTCGGCCGTGCCCGCCGGCGGTGGCCTGTTGTTCCTGGGCGCGGTGTCCGGCGCCGCCGCGCTGCGGTCGCGCCGCCGAGCGGTGACGGCCGAGGCACCGACGGCGAGGGCGTGACCGGGGGCGAGGTCGTCGGATTCCCGGCCCCGGATGCATCCGTGCACCTCGGCCGGAAGGAAACGGGATACGAGAGCCTGCGCGTCCGGAGCCGCGCCGGACACGGTCCCGGTGCGGGTGAGGAGTGGTGGCGATGGCAGATGGCCCCGGCTGGCGGGTCGGGCCTGACGGCGGTCGACCGCAGGGCCGGTCCTGCGCACACATCGAGCTCCTGCAGGTGTCCGAGCCGTCGCTGCCGGCCCCGCCGGTCGGCTGCGCGGACTGTCTGTCGCGCGGCTGGAGCTGGGTGCGGCTGCGCCGGTGCGTGACGTGTGGCCACGTCGGATGCTGCGACAGCTCGCGGGGCCTGCACGCCCACGACCATCATGTGCGCAGCGGACACCCGGTCGTCCTCTCCCTGGCGTCCGACGAGGACTGGGCCTGGTGCTTCATCGACGAGGTCTTCCTCGTCCGGTCGGGCCACGGTGGATCGGGGCAGGCGCGGTGGCAGCCGCGCTAACCGCGGTGGACGGTGGCCGCGGAAGGCAACCTGTCGGCCACGGCGTCGGCCAGCCTGTCGAATTCGGGGCGCAGGAAGGGCGTGGCCAGGCGAGCCCATCCCTTGAACCGCAAGGACGCCGTGTAGGTCAGGAGCGTGGTCGTGGCCGAGCGGGCCCGGAACCTCAGGTCATCGGTGGCCGTGACGGTCCTGTTCTCACCGACGAACAACAGCCGATCCGGCTCCGCGGAGACGAGCCGGTAGAGCAGGTCGCTGGTGCGGCCACGGAAGCGCGAAGTGTTCCGCCACATGGTTCCCACGTGTACCGGCCCTGTACCGACCCGCATGCACCGCACGGTGCCGGGGTCCCATTCCTCGGTTCGGGAGAAGTCCTCCAGGTAGGCGACCAGATCTTCGAGAGGAAGCCCGACGAGGATGTCCCTTCGGACGGTGATCGCCACAGTCGACCCCTTACCGGCCCCGTGAGGCCGCATCGATGTACCGCAGACGTCTTGCTTCCCCGCGGGAGCGGCGGATGGATGCACGCCCGACGGTCGGGCCCGCGAACAGCCCGGGGAGGGCTGAGGGCGTGAGGGCGGAATCGGAAGACGGACAGGTGCGCGGTCCGGTCGGTACGACGCCGGGCCGCGCCATCCACCCGCGCACACCGCGCGCAGGACCTCCCGACGCGGGCAACGAGCCGACCGCATGGGCACGCGATGCGAGGGGGGCTACTTCCGTACCTGGTCGGCGCGCATCCAGTGCTCGTCTGTGCTCCATCCGAGCAGCCGACGGGCCCGGCCGCGTTCGCCCGTCCCGTCCGCTCCGAAGGAGCCGCCCGCCGCCACCAGCCGCAATCCGGCGAGGGCCGGCGCCAGCCGGGCCTGGACGAGCGGCGGCCGGCGCACGATGTCCGCCTCGATCCACTCCAGCACGGCCACCCGCTCCGCGTCCTGGCACAGGGAGAGGTGGAACAGCATCTGCCGCCACGCGTAGGCGGTGTCCTTGATGGTGGAGAGGGTCGGCCTGCCCGCCATACGGTTCACCAGGCGGCACACGACGTCGAAGCAGTCCCGAGCCAGTGCCGCCCAGCCCGCCGCCGGGGCGATCCTCACCCGGGCGGCCAGGGTGGCCAGGTTGTGGGTCGTCAGGATCTGGGCCTGCTCGATCACCTTGCCGTTCACGGCCGGCCACCGGCCCGGCCCGCCGGTCCCGGCTCGCTCGGCGCACAGCCTCGCGAACTCCTCGGCGCTGCGGGCCGGTCGACCGCGCTGCGCGCTGTCGACGGCCTGCGTGACCGCCATCCGGCGCAGCCGCGCGAAGTCGATGTCGTAGTACCGCTCGTACAGGCTCCCTTCGAGAAGGTCGGCGGCGATCCGTGCGGCCACGAGGAACTTCGGGGTGAAGGTCCCCATGAAGATGTCGGCGGCGAGCTCCTCCACGAACGGCGTGCCCAGTTCGGCCTGTCGGCCCAGGTGCGACAGCTCCCGCACCAGCGGATTGGGCAGCACGGTCGCCGGGAAGGCGGACACCGCCAGCTCGCCGAGCCGGCGCAGCGCCTCCTCGGCCTGTTCCTGGGCGCCCGCGGCGGCGTTGCGGTGCGCGGAGACCGCCCGCAGCCACGGGAGTTCCTCGATCCGCACCTGGTGCTGGAGGTTCAGCAGCAGCAGGGACCGGCGGTTGCGGAAGGCGCAGTAGGTGCCCGCCATCAGGTTGCGCAGCGGCTCGTCGGCGTACTGATCGGCGGTGACGGTGGCGACGAGCTGCGGCACGAGCTCCGCGAGCACCTCGGCGGACGGCACCACGCCGCGCGCCACCAGCTCCTCAGGTGGGGCGCTGAGCGCGGCGCGGACGCAGTTCCCGATCGCCGTGGGCACGGCCGCGCCCACGGGCAGGCCGGTCTCCACGGACTCCCTCT
Source organism: Streptomyces sp. BF23-19 (assembly GCF_041106355.1). Lineage (NCBI taxonomy): Bacteria > Bacillati > Actinomycetota > Actinomycetes > Kitasatosporales > Streptomycetaceae > Streptomyces > Streptomyces sp. BF23-19. Next base: position 67,644 of record NZ_JBGBPT010000003.1, read on the forward strand.
CGTCCACCGGGGCCAGCGGTGTGTCCACGTCGGCCGTCCCACCGGCCGGGTCGAGCCGGGAGATACGGCGCAGCACCAGCGCGGCCAGCGCGTGGTGCGAGGGCAGCGCCGCCTGATCGGCCTGGACACGACGCAGGCGGGTATGCCGGGGAGAGCCGGGTGCGCCGCGCTTGGCGACCATCGAGGTGACGGCCACGCGCAGCAGTCCGGCGAGCCGGGGTGCCAAGGCGCGGCCCGCGAGCTCCTCTTCCAGGGCCCTGAGCAGGATGGCGGCGTTCGACTTCGGGTTCAGGTGCTTGGTGCAGCGGGTGTGCTCCGCGGCGAGGGATCCGTAGCGAGACAGCAGAGCGGCGCCTTCGGCGTGCCAGTGTGGGCCGGACGTGCCCGAGGCGGACTCCAGCCGGTGGGCGAGCAGGTCGTCCTCGAAGGGCGCCCAGACGGTGAGGGCCTCCCGCTGGGTCTCCACGGCCGCGTTGGGCCGGCGCCGGGCGAGCGCGGCCGCGGCGGCACCGACGGTCCGGCGGTGCACGGCGCCCGCTGCGGGCCGCGGCCGGTCGGTGGGGCGCGGCAGGAAGCGCAGCCGGTCGGCGAACGGCCGCAGTACGGTGACGAGTTCGGCGGCGGCGTCGAAGTCCCCGGCGCGGACCAGCCAGGCCACGGTGGCCAGTGCGGCCTCCTCCGGCACATGGACCTCGTAGTGCCCGCTGTCCAGCAGGGACCACAGGCGGGCCAGGCCGTCCTCGGTGAGGAAGTGGGCGAAGAGCTCCGACCGGGTCGCCGGTACGCCGGCCAGCCGGGCGGCCTCTTCCTCGTACGGCAGCAGCGGTCCGCCGGCCGGCGCGGAGCCGGTGGCGAAGCCGCCGGTGACCACGTCCGGGGTCACCCAGGCGGGCAGGGCCGCCACCGGGGTGCGCGATCCGATGGTCAGGGAACCCGAGCCGATGCCGGACAGGACCTGGCGCCACTGCCGGGCCCGGGAGCGGGCGCGCTCGCGGGTGGCGGTGTCCTCGTGGAGGACTGAGGTCCGCAGGGCCTGGGCCAGCCGGCTCTCGGCGTAGGAGGGGGACAGGGACACCGGTGCGGCCTCGGGCACGGGCTCGGCCGTGGCCTTCGAAGCGGACCGGTTCGGGAGCTGCTGGTCAGCGTGTGCGTTCATGGCCGACGTGGCAGGTTCCGCCCCTGCGCCCTCCGGGTAGGAAGCCCGGCGCTCTGCTGCTGAGCTACACGTCGCGGTCGTGGTGTGAACCTAGGCGGTGGGCCGGGGCTCGCACAACGGATTTGCGTTCTGCCCCCCGGGGGCCGCGGTCGGCCGCAAGAGCGACCGCCCGATACCTGACGGAGTGCCACTTCCCGCTGTCGGACGCCGCAAGGGGTGGGAGTCGGATGGACGATGCATGGCCGATGGGCGACCGGAACGGAAAAAGTTTTCCGCGAAACGCCTATCGAATGACAGTTCGCCGGGAATGCTGCGTGTGTTCTCCCGCCCTCTCCGACGCCCCCTCACATGGCATCGCCGGGCGGGCCTTCCGTTCTGAGCCCTCGGGAGGTACTACGCCATGCAGTCGTCCCCCACACCTTCGCCGGCCCGGCCGCCCCACAGCCGCCGCGACATCCTCACCGGCCTCGGCCTGGCCGCCGCCACCCCGCTCGTCCTCGGCATCACCGACCGCCCCGCTCGCCCACCCGCCCCGGTCGGCCCGACGGTCCTGCTGCGCGGCGCCTCCCTCGTCCTCACCATGGATCCGGCCCTCGGCAGCGGCCCCCTCGGCGCCCTCGACAACGCCGATGTCCTGATGCGGGGCGGCACCATCGCCGCCGTCGGCACGGGCCTGCGGCCCCCGCCCGGCACCCGGATCGTGGACGCTTCCGGCAAGCTGGTCATGCCGGGGTTCGTCGACACCCACACCCACCTCTGGCAGGCCGTGATCCGCGGGGGCTGTACCGACGGGGACCTGTTCGGCTGGTTCACACGATGTACCGACCCCCAGCGGGGCCGACTCACCCCCGAGGCCCTGCACAGCTTCGTACGCCTCGCCGCCCTCGACGCCGTCCAGTCGGGGGTGACCACCCTCGTGGACTGGGTGGACATCTTCTCCTACGACCTCATCGAGAGCTACGTACGGGCCCTGGCCGCGACCGGAGTGCGGTTCACCTATGCGATGTTCCCCTCCGAGACCGACCCGACGCTGGTCGCCAAGGTGAAGAAGGAACTCGTCGATCCCGTTCCGCTCGCCGACTTCCAGGTCGCCACCCACGCGGCGCGAGCCGTCCAACACATCAACCACGCCCACTGGGAAGCCGCCCAGGACCTCGGGGTCATGCTCAACTCCCACGTCCTCGAACGCCCCGAGCAGCGCGCCGACGACCCCATCGGAGTCCTCACCGACATCGGCGCCCTCGGTCCACGACTCCTGATCAACCACGCGATCCACCTGACCGACGACGAGATCGCCGCCGTCGCCGCGCACGACGTGCGTGCGGCCCACTGCCCGCTCAGCAACATGCGGCTGGCCTCCGGCATCATGCGGCTGGCCGAATTCGGGCGGCGGGGCGTCAAGGTCGGCCTCGGCCTGGACGGCGGCACCAACGACAGCTCGGACTTCCACGCGCTGATGAAGACGGCCATCGGCCTGCAGCGCGCCCGCGCGACGCAGGCCGCGATCTTCCCGCAGGTCCACGACGTCCTACGAATGGCCACCCTCGGCGGCGCCGAAGCCCTGGGGATCGGCGACCGGACGGGCTCCCTGACCCCCGGAAAACGGGCCGACGTCGTGGTCGTCGACCCGGCCGCCCTGAACTTCGCGCCGCGCTTCGACTGGGTCGGCCAGACCGTCTTCAACGGGCGGCCCGAGAACGTCGAGGCCGTGTTCGTCGACGGACGGCCGCTGAAGTTCGACGGCCGGCTCGTCGGCGTCGACACGGAGCGCGTCGTACGGGAGGCGGAGACGGCCGCGACCCGACTGCGCGCGGCCGGATAGACCCGGCCGGCCCCCGTTGGCCCCCAGCCGGCGCCGAGGCCGGCGCCACGGGTCAGCCCACCGCGTCCCAGGCCCTCATCGGACCGTCCAACCAGGCGGGTGGCAGCTCGGCGGCCTCCCACTCCTCCCGCAGCGCGGCCGGCCGCGTGGCGAGCCGCTCCAGCACGGCGACGCCGGTGGCCGAGTGCAGCAGCGAGTAGCGGCTGTGGACGGCGGTCGCACTGCCGGGCCCGTACTCCACGTACAACCGCTCCAGGCGGGCCCGGTGCGCTGCGGCGAAGTCCGCCAGCCGGCCGGCGTACCGGGCCCGCTGCCAGGGGGTCATCGTGCCGAGGACGGCACGCAGTACCTCCTCGGTGACCTCGGGGTCGAGGTCGGAGACGGCGGTGAAGGCGAGGTGGAGCGGGGTGACGGCAGCCTTCGCCTGCTCCACCTCGATCCGCCCGACCGGCGACCGGGCGGCCGAAGCGGCGCCCGGTCCGTCGGGGTCGACGGCCTGCCGCAGCGCCCGTTCGGCGATCCCGCCGAGCTCGTCCGCGACGGCACGGGCACCGTCCAGCCAGCCCGACTCGTACGGCTCGCCCTTGTCCCCCGGCACGGACCCGCCGGGCGCGCCGAGCTCCTCGCACGCGCCGGCCAAGGCGCCCGCCTCGACCAGGGCGATCAGGCCCTCCGCGTCGTCGGCGAAGACCCCCGCCCGGCCGAGCAGCTGGAGCAGAGTCCTCTTCGCGTTCAGGACGCTGACCGAGTCCAGCTCCTGCCGATTCTCCTCGGCAGCGTGCATCGGATCCTCCTCATCACATGGGCCAGCGGTACGGTACGCCGGCCTGCGGCTCACCCTCGTACGGTTCAACGCGCGATGGGACCGCCGTGATCCCCGCGGATGCCCTGCTGCGCGACGACTGCATCCGTTCAGCGCAACGAGCGCCCCGACCGACCGAAGGGCACCCCGCCCCCGTTGACCAGGACCGACGCGAATCCTCCTCGCACAGGCGCTGTGCGTCCCGGTCGGTGGACGACGTGGGGAACGCCGCCCCGGCGATCTTCTCCAGCGGGTTGCGTAGTCGTACCCGGTGGAGTCGTCGGCGCGGACGTGGTGGAGCAGGGGGAGTGCGGCCAGGACCATGACGGCGGCCGCACGCTTCTGATCATCATGAGGCGAGGTCTACCGGACCCACCCGCTCCAGGGAAGGCGTCCCGCGGGCCGGCTCACAGCGCGATGCCCTGGGATGCCACCGCACCCCCGTTCGATCAGTGGCTGATGGCTCGCTCCGCCAGATACCACAGGGCCATCAGGCCCGCCCAGCCCAGCACTCCCAGGGAGCCGAGCGTGATGCCGGTGACCGAAGCGAACCGCGCGGACGTCGCCGCGACGCCGCGGCGCAGCGCGCGGACACCTGAGGTGATCGCGGCGACGCCGAGGGGCAGAGCGAGGAGGACGAGGTAAGGCAGCACCGGAAGGGCGACGAGAGCCAGGAACGCGCCGGACCCCAGTGCCAGGGCTGTCATGCCCGTCTCGGAGCCATGTGGCGCGAGGTCGAGATCGCAGGACAGCTGGTCGGTGCTCATGGTCTTCACGGTGTTCACCGTAGGCCTGACATCGTGGCCTGCGTATGGGCGCTGCTACTCGGTCGTCCCTGAGTACGAGGCCATGCCGCAGGCGGCGGCGCCGAACTGCGGGGTAGCGCGGCTGCCCGAGTTCCGGCGGGGTGGGCCTGCTCCCGGAACTCGTAGCGGAGAGGCACGTAGGCGGTGCGGCCGGCAGGCCGTTGGGGAACGGGGAAACCGCGGTGGTCCCGCCCGATTCCCTGCCGACCGGGGTCGGCCGTGGCCGGAAGCGGCTATTACAGCGGCAGTGGCGGTGACGGATACTGCAGGTGAACGGACCGGCAGCCCAGTGATCCCGAAAAGGGGAGTGCGACTGCCCCAGGCGGCCGGAGAGGCACATCTCGGCTTCCGATTCTGAAAGGTTGCGGAATGAATGCTTTAACCACTCTGGCGGCGGCCGCCTTCGGCTCCACCGTGTATCTCACGGCTCTCTCGACCGTGAGATGGCTGAACCAGCTGGCCCCGCGTGTCAAGGTCACGGGTCTGATCGTGACCGGCATCGTTCTGTGCGCAGTTGTCGGGATGATTTCGTTCTCGAGCCAGAGCGTCGCGCTCGGATTCATCCTGGGCGCCGGCCTGACACCGCCCGTACACCGGCGGATCCTGCAACGCCGCGGGCACGTCGCCGGTTCTTGACCTACCGGCCCACAGCCGTACCGCTCCTGCCGCCGGCCCCGGTGACCGACGGCTTCCGGCGATCTCCTGGTGGCGCACCTATGAAGACGGGCCTCCTGGCGGTTCGGGGGTGCGAAACCGACCGGACCGCCCAGGAGGCCCCGTTGTCGACGATGCGCCGGTTGGCCGGCCGCCGTCTCGTACCGGGCGACATGCTCATCGCGCGGAGCCGGAAGGTGACCCGAAGGAAACGCCTGGTGCTGTGACCCGGTGGACCTTTCCGGTCACAGCACTAGGTCCGTGTGTCGTCCTGCTCGCGGCTGCTGTCGGAATCCACGGCTGCGACGGTGAAGCAGACGGCGGCCCCGAGGCCGAGGAAGAAGAAGACCGGGTTGACGTAGCCGGGGACGGATACGGGGTAGTCACCGACATCGTCGGTCTCGCACACGAACCGCAGCGGCACGTACTCCACCCGGTAGCCGGAGATCGACTCCGCCCGCTGCTCCCAGCCCTGCGTACGGCACGGCCGGATGGGGACCGAGTCCGTTCCACCGTCCTCGGCCGACATGACCGCGCCGCTGACGTGCAGCAGTCCCCAGGTGTACACGCCCAACGCGATCGCCGCCTGGACGAAGCCGGCGGTGCGCAGCCAGGCGTGGCTGTCGGCCCGCCGCAAGCCGCCGGCCCGGGCCGTCACACCGAGGGCCCGTCCCGCGAAGACGAACGGGAGGATCAGACCGGCCGGCACGAGAAGCAAGAGGAAGTAGGCCATCGCCCGACTCCAGCAGGGTTGTGGGAGCGAGGGCTGTGGCGGAGCCCACAAATCCGGCAACAAGTTCGCAACTGCCCGGCCATGCGACCACGCCGTCAGATCGCAGGTGGGAGCGGGTCCGTGGTCGTGTGCGGCGGTGGAGACGACCGCTGCCTCACGGGCGGAATGCCCTCGGGTTGATCTGTCGGTGTCCTTTCAGGCCCGGTTGACCGGCCGCGAGACCGCGGCATTGAGGTGCTGAGGTGCTGAGAGTGTGCCTGTCTGCGAAGTCACCGGAGTTCGAGGGGATTCCGCCGGTTTCCCCGCGGGTGGGGGAATGCGTCACCTCGTGCGCGACTCATCGCACCGGTGCGCACCCTCGTCCCGCCGCGCCCCGGGTGTCCGGCGTGGGCCTGCTGAATGCCGACCGCCGTATGCGTGCCCGGGTGTGGCAGCTGAGCTGCAGGCTCTTGTCAGCCTCCGCCGCCGGTCGAGCCGCCGTGGCCTACGACCATCCACGGAGGCGACTGCACACGGCGTTGGACGACCAGGTCCACCTGAACGGCGGTGGGGGCGAGTGTCTGTTGCAGTTGCTGGTGGAGGGGCGTGGTGTCGGTCGTCCACGGGAGGATAGGCATGGGCCGGATCAGGCGGTTGTTCTTCAGGAGCACGTACAGGGTGATCTTGGCGGACACCGGCTTCCGGTCCCTCTTGTAGGACTCGACGATGGAGTGGTCGATCCAGATCTGCTGTACGTCGGTGAGCGGCCTCGGCCGGTCCGTGCGGGGGCCCCGGACAAGGGTCATGGTGTTCGGGGCGGCCGCGGGCGAGAACCGCAACCGGGTCACGCCCCGGAAGGCCCCGTACAAGATCACGAATGTGTTGACGACGAGTCCCACCGCGGCGGCGATCCCGACCGCGGCCCAGATCCGGCCGGGCCCCTGCTCGAGGATCACCGCCATGACCGCATAGACCGGGGTGCCGTAGAGAGCGCCGGCCGCGAGCGACCCGACTACCTCCCCGGGCCAACGCCTGGCGGCGAACACGAGCGGCCCGACTTCCTCGCGAAGCACCACGTCGACCACGTCGGGGTTCGAACGGTCGATCCGCACGCTGTTCATGACACGACGTTAGGACGGCGTCACCGGTTGGGGAAGACCGTGTGCGGCGCCAGGCGGCCCGGACACGATGAGCGGCCGGCTCGGCCGGCGGCCGCCAGGACGAAGTCACCGCCACCGGCCGGTGGCCGAACCGGCCCTCCGTCCTCGACGACTTCCAGCCCTGCCTGGACGGCCGGTGGAGCGAGGGCCGCACCAAACGTGTGGAAGCCACGGGAGGAGATCGCGTCGCTCGGCTCCAACAGGAGCTACCGGCGCGTCCGCTCCTACCTGCACGACAAGCGCCCCACACCACGACCGGTGACCGCCCGGGCCACCCTCACCCGAAACCGTCACGGATCGGTCCTGAGGCAGCCGCAGACCCCCACCGACTCCGAGCGGCTCCAATTCAAGGCCGCCCGGACGACGACGCCGAGCCCGCAGCACGCCAAGCCCTGATCCGAGGCGTTCTCATCCGGACCATCGACGCTACGGGCTACCTCACGGAAGCGGACGAGGCGGTGGCCGCCGCCGCACTGATCGCGGCGCAATGCCCGGGAGGCGACCCCGTCGACACGCCCTGCGGCCCGGTGACACCGATGCCCGTGTTCCCTTCCGAGCTTCGGGTGCTCGCTGACGAGGCCCTCGCCCGCATCGCCGACGACGAGGACGGGCCGTCCTCGAACTGGGTCGACCCGGGCGACGGGAAGCAGTGGCGGGCCACACTCGCCCGCCTTCGCGCAGTCCTTGCCCCGCCACCTCCTTCCATCGCTCTCTTCGACGTCCAGCCATCTTTCGCAGGCTCCGCATCCGAGGGGAAAACGGGGCGGCATCCATGAGCGGTCTGTGTGAGACTCCCTCTGAATGATCACTCGGGGGAGTTTCGCTTTGAACGAGCTGTTGAAGAGGGTGTGGATCGGGCTGGCCGCGACCTTGATCGCGAGTCTGGCCGTCGTGGTCCTGCCGGATCGCTTCCAGATGGACGACGACGGGCACATCCACCTGGCCGCGCCCACGCCGTCCCCGTCCACGGCGGCGCCCACACCGGAGTCCACGTCACCGCCCCTCAATCGGGACGCCGTGGACGAGGCGATCCGGACCGCGGTCGGCGCGGCCGGCCTCGACCCGGCGCAGGGTCGCCCGACCGTCGCGGCCGACGCCAACTCGAACAGGACGGGCTGGGCGGCCGTCCGCGAGGAGGCCGCCGCGCAGTCGGAGATGAACGCGATCTGCGCCGACCTGGAGCGCCAGGGCTGGACGCTGAACCCGAACGGCGACCGCCCCGACGCCTCCCGCAGTTACAAGCGCGGGGGCTGGTACCTGCTGGTGAGCACGCGGGGGAAGACCCAGGCGCCGTCCACCACCTCCGCCTTGACCGACTCGCAGACCTACCTGACCGTGACCGGGCTCCAGTTGAACCTTTCCGACATACCCCTCCCCAAGATCACCGTCCGCATCGGCTGACCCTTGATGCGGCCGAGGGGCGAGGCGTCGCCACCTGACGCGTACGACGTCCAGGACTCCCGGACTCCAGGAGGTCGAGGACGCGCGGTCGCCGCGCGGCGAGGTCGGCCACGTGGACGACGGACAGCCGGCCGCCGGACATGGCCCGGACATCCTCGCCCGCCGGCAGCCGGCGGGCGGTCCTCCGCGCCCACGCCCGTTTCGGTCGGTTCCGGTCAGTTCCGGTTGGTTCCGAATGTTTCCGGACGCCCACCCGTGGGCCCGCTCCCTTGCGGGCCCGGGAACGCGCGCCCGGGTGAACCCGGGCGGACTGGCCGAAACTGGCATGGATGAGATAGGTGCCTTGGGCATGTAATGGAGTCCGGCGTGAACGGAACCATCGCTTGCGAGGTGTTGTTTTCCATGACCGAGGCCATGTCCCATGCCCTGCCGGATGCCGTCGCCTTCCCCCAGGACCGCACCTGCCCCTACCACCCGCCCGCCGCGTACGGGCCGCTGCGGGAAAGCCGGCCCCTCTCGAGGGTCACCCTCTTCGACGGCCGCTCCGTATGGGTGGTCACCGGCCACGCCGCGGCGCGCGCCCTGCTCTCCGACGCGCGGTTGTCCAGCGACCGCACCAAGGAGGCCTTCCCCGCCCCCACCCGCCGCTTCAAGGGCATCCAGGGCCGGCGCGCCGCGCTGCTCGGGGTGGACGACCCCGAGCACAACCGGCAGCGTCGGATGCTGATCCCGAGCTTCTCGGTCAAGCGGATGGCGGCCCTGCGGCCACAGATCCAGGAGACCGTGGACCGGCTGATCGACGGGATGGTGGCGCGGGGCACGCGGACCGAACTCGTCAGCTCCTTCGCCCTGCCGGTCCCGTCCATGGTGATCTGCTCCCTGCTGGGGGTCCCGTACGCGGACCACGAGTTCTTCGAGGGGCAGTCGCGGCGGCTGCTGCGCGGCCCCGAGCCCGCCGATGTCGAGGACGCCCGCCGCCGGTTGGACACCTACCTGGAGACCTTGATCCGGCAGAAGCGCACCGATCCGGGCGACGGGCTGCTGGACGAGCTGATCGCCACCCGGCTGGACACCGGCGAGACCACGGTGGAGGAACTGGTCGACCTGGCCGTGATCCTGCTGATCGCGGGCCACGAGACCACGGCGAACATGATCTCCCTCGGCACCTTCACACTTCTGCGCCACCCCGAGCAGCTCTCCGAGCTGCGCGACGAACCCTCGCTGATGTCGGAGGCGGTGGAGGAGCTGATGCGGTTCCTCTCGATCGCCGACGGCATGCTGCGGGTGGCCACCGAGGAGATCGAGGTCGGCGGCGTGACGATCCGCCCGGACGAGGGGGTGGTCTTCTCCACCTCCGTCATCAACCGCGACGAGACGGTCTTCGGGGAGCCGGACTCGCTCGACTGGAACCGGCCCACCCGCCACCACCTGGCCTTCGGCTTCGGCATCCACCAGTGCCTGGGCCAGAACCTGGCCCGCGCCGAGATGGAGATCGCCCTGGGCACCCTCTTCCGGCGGCTGCCCGGCCTGCGCCTGGCGGCCGACCCGGACGAGATCCCCTTCAAGCCCGGGGACACCATCCAGGGCATGCTCGAACTCCCCGTGGCCTGGTGAGCGGCATGCGGATCTCTGTCGACCAGGACGTCTGCATCGGCGCCGGCCAGTGCGCGCTGACCGCGCCCCAGGTGTTCACCCAGGACGACGACGGGCTCAGCGAGGTGCTCCCGGGCCGCGAGGACGGGCACGGCAGCCCGCTCGTACGGGAGGCCGCCCGGGCCTGCCCGGTCTCGGCGATCACCGTCGCGGAAACCTGAACCCCCCCGGATCGCCGGGCTCGGACCTGGTCGCGGTAGACGTCGTGGTCGCAGCCTCGGCGAAGACCGACCGCGCGCCCACCAACGAAGACCTGAGCGGTCTGCCGAAGGACGACCTCTACAAGATGGCCGCCGCCGACATTCCCGGCTGCTCGCACATGACCCGCGACGACCTCGTGAAAGCACTGTCCCCATCCCGGACGTGAACGCGAAAGGCAGGCACCCGGGGTGGCGTTGCGACCACCGGTGGAGCGCGGTTCGGTATCCGCATCTACGCGTCGAGCTCCGGGAGGCGTTCGTCGGGGGCGGCCGGGCGGCCTTCGGCCAGCCAGAACATGTAGTCGCGAAGGTACCCGTGGAGGCCGTGGTCCAGGTGGGCGAGGTACGTCCGTGCTCCTTCGGCGGCGTCCCGGAACCCCTCGCGCTCGGACGTGGCCCACTCGCCCCACCCCACGAGTGCGGCCCACTCCCGGGCCCTGCCACGCTCGCGCCACCAGTCCCGGACCAGCTCCGGGGTCCAGTGCCGGTCGCCATCCCCGCCGTACCCCCCCGAAGGGGTCGCACTCCGCGGCGCAGGTCAACTCGTGCACCCCGGAAGTCGCGACCGGCCGGCGGTAGACGAACTCGGTGCAGTACTCGTCCTCGTACGCGACATGCTGGGGCGCGCACTGCCGTCCCGTGAGGCAGTTGTCGGTGCCGGCCGTGTAGAACGGGCCCGGGACGTTTCGCCAGTCCCGCCGCTGCCACCCGTCGGGCGCGGGCCCGGACCAGTCGTGCCTCACAAGGTCGCCCCGCCACAGCGGATCGGGCTCGCCCACCAAGGCGCGGACGGCCGGTATCGGATCCCAGTAGGTCATGATCCGCAGGATTCCAGAGAGCTGGGCCGCAGCAGCCTCCTCGCCCCACCGCCCCTGGCCACCGGAGCCGCGGCCACTGGGCTGGACCAGCCGGCGGGGATGCGAGTGAACAGTCCAACAGCGCATGACCGAGGTTCGACGGCTACCGCGGCCTGCCACCGCAGCCTGCTGCCGCAGACCCGGCGCGGGTCACTGACCCAGGACTGGTTCCCGGCCTCGCGCCCCGCACGCTTGCGGCCGGCGCACCCCCGCTTGTGCCGTGCGTCAGAGGCGAAGCCATTGTCGCCTCGCGAGAACGCTCGGGGGAGCTCGGTCCCGGCTGCCGGCGACGCTCCCGCGGGCGGTACCCTCCGGCTCAGCGGAAAGGGCAGGGTGTTCCGCGCCACCTCGGCCGTACGAAACGGCCACGTCAGGGAGGTCCCACCGCATGAACCCGTATCTGCGCACCCCCACTGCTCTGACCATGCTGGCGCTCGTTGCCACCCTCGCCGCCTGCGGCACCACCGAGGAGGGCAACGCAATCGGTAGCAACAGTGTCAGGATCGGCCTGCTGCTCCCCGAGAACGAGACCGCGCGGTACGAAAAGTTCGACAAGCCGCTGATGGAGAAGAAGGTCGCCCTGCTGACCCTCGGCAAGGGCAAGGTGGTCTACGCCAACGCGATGGGGGACGTGGCCAAGCAGAACGCCCAGGCCGACGCGATGATCGAGAGCAAGGTCGATGTCCTGGTCGTCGACGCGGTGGACTCCAAGGCGATCGCCGGCGCGGTGACGAAGGCCAAGGCGGCGGGCATCCCGGTCGTCGCCTACGACCGCTTGGCCGAGGGCCCGGTCGATGCGTACGTCTCGTTCGACAACGAGGACATCGGCCGCCTCCAGGGCAAGACCCTGCTGGATTCCCTGGGCGACAGAGCCAGGAACGGGAAGATAGTCATGATGCACGGCGCCCTCACCGACCCGAACGCCGCCCGCTACAAGACCGGCGCCCGCGCGGTCCTCGACGGCAAGGTGAACATCGGCAAGGAGTACGACACCGCCGAGTGGAAGCGGGAGAACGCGAGCGCCAACATGACGGCGGCGATCTCCGCGCTCGGCAAGGACAAGATCGCCGGCGTCTACTCCGCCAACGACGGCATGGCCGGCGGCATCATCTCCGCCCTCAAGGCCGCCGGAGTCTCCCCCCTGCCGCCGGTCACCGGTCAGGACACCGAACTCCCCGCCGTGCAGCGAATAGTGGCGGGCGAGCAGTTCATGAGCGTCTACAAGCCCTACTCCCGCGAGGCAGAGGCCGCGGCCGAGATCGCCGTCCTTCTCGCCCAGGGCGAGAAGATCGACGGAATCATCAACCAGGTGGTCAGCAGCCCCACCACCAAGCGAGTCCCCTCAGTCCTCATCCTCGGCGTATCCGTGACCCGCGACAACATCAGGAGCACCCTGGTCCTCGACAACGTCTACACCGTCGAGGAGATCTGCACCGAGGCCCTCAAGGCCGCTTGCGACGGGATCGGCCTGGAATAGGGCGACAGGCAGGAGGGGCTCGGTCCCGGCCTGCCCGCACTCGCTCCGAAAGGAGTCCCAGTAGAGGGCCGCAGATCTCACGGGCCGGCCCTGGGCCGTGGCAGCAACGCGTGTTTCCTCACCGTCACCTGCGTCCGCATGGCCCTTGTCCGGCCGTCCGGCCGTCCGGCCCCGGTGCTCCCGGGTTGCGGGTGCCGGAGTTGGACGCGTCCGCTCGTACGCTGTGAGGGTCTCCGAGGTGTCACCCGTCGAGGTCGAACACGTCCCATGCGGTGAACGGTTCGGCCTGGACGTAGATCCTGCTTCCCCGGCCGACGACCCGCCGGCGGCCGGGGGGAGCGCCGCCGGGCAGGGTGAGCAGGCCGACCTCCGTCGGATCGACGGAGGTCTCGGTGAGCTCTCCGTGGGCGAGTCGGTCCCGCTCTTCGCCGTAGCCGCCGTAGAAGGCGACCCGACCGCCGTGGACGGCCACCGCCTTGGCGCCCCGCACGGTGTTCGCCCGTACCTTCACCAACCGGTCGGGCCGGTCGGGGCGGATCTCCAGGAGCGGGAAGTCGGTGTACGGGCAGGCCCAGGCGACGGTGCCGGACACGTTCAGGGCGTAGCAGTCCATGATCCATCCGGCATCGGGGGCGTGATCGGACATCCAGCGGAGGTGGCCCGTGGCGCTCCAGCGGCGGATTCCCGCCGGGTTCTCGTCGAAATGACCGGCCCAGATGTGGCCGGTCTCGTCCACGAGCATGTGCTCGATGGCGTCCCCGACGGAGAAGGAAGTGGTCTCGCGGCCGAGTTCGTCGAAGATCTGGACCTGGTCCGCGTCCTCGTATCGGCGGGCGCGGGACGCGGCTACGACGAACCCGCCGTCGGGCAGCCGGTCCAGGTGCGGCCACCGGGCCCGCACGGCGCTCAGCTCGGTGAGTTCGACGTTGCCGTAGGGGTGGACGGAGACGACGAGCGCGTCGAAGGGCGCCACATCGCCGCGCTCCGGAGCCTGTTCGGCGAGCAGCCAGTGGGCGGCGCCGAAGACGTCGACGGTACTGGTCAGGACGTGACGGTCGTGGTGCGCGCGGGGTAGGCGGGCGTAGGGGACGAGGGCGGTTCTCTGCACGGGCGGGCTCTCCTGGGCGGGTGGTTGCGGACAGCGGGCGTTGCGGTGAGCGGCGACCGGTGGCGCGCGAGCGGTGGAGAGCGGAGTGGAGCGCCTGAGACGGCCTGGACGGCATGGCCCTTTCCGGTCGTCATGCGGTGATCTTCGCCGACGTCGGACCTGGTGACAAACCTGGTGACGAACCCTTTCGGCGTGCGCGTCGATCGCACGCTGAACGCAGGTGCCGGTAGGGGGGCCGCCACGTTCTCCGGGTCGGGGATGAGGTCGGCGTCAGGATGGTGTCGTCGGGTGCGCCCGGGGCGGGGCGATGGCGGCGGGCCCTGTCCCGGGCGTACCCGTCACTTCCCGGTCCGGTGAGTCAGAGCTGTGGAGCGGCGGCCGGCGGTGCGAACAGGGCCTGGACGGTTTCGGTGGCCAGGTCGCGCAGCCAGGTGTGGGCGCGGTCGTCGTCGTAGCGCTGGTGCCACAGCAGGTACAGGGGAACGTCGGGCAACTGGAGGGGGAGCGGGAGTGTGACCAGGCCGAGTTGGTCCCGGGCCGCGCGGGTGACCGCGTCGGGGAGGGTGACGACCAGGTCGGTGTCGAGGGCGAGTTGCAGTGCGAAGGCGGTGGTGGGTCCGGCGGCGGCGACGCGTCGTTCGAGGCCGCGCGTGGTCAGGGCGTCGTCGATCGGGTCGCGCAGGCTGCCGCGCCGCGAGACGGTGAGGTGTTCGGCGGCCGCGTAACGCTCGAGGCTCGGCGGGCCTTCGGTGAGCGGGTGGCCCGGTCGGACGGCGACCACCAGCCGGTCTCGGCCGACGAGGCGGTGGCGGATGTCGGGAAGCGCCGGAGCGCCGGCACTCGATTCGAGGTCGACCTCCCCCCGGCGCAGCTCGGCGTCGTCCGTCCCGGGTTCGGCGGACAGGCGCAGTTGGACGCCCGGGGCCCGGCGGCGGACGGCGGTGATCAGGGCGGTGCCGCAAGCGGCGGTCAGGGCGTCGTGCCAGCGCACGGTGAACACCCGCTCCAGAGCCGCCAGATCGAGCTCCTGCTGTGCGGACAGGAGTTGGTGGGCCTGCTGCACGAGGGCATGGACCTCGCTGCGCATGGCCAGCGCGCGGGTGGTGGGGACCATGCTGCGGCCCGTGCGGACCAGGATCTGATCACCGGTGGCCTTGCGGATCCGGCCCAGGGAGCGGCTCATCGCCGGTGAGGTGACGTGGAGGCGGGCTGCCGCGCCGGCGACACTGCCCTCTTCCAACAGGGCGTCCAGGGCGGTGAGCAGGTTCAAATCCAGTTGCATGACGGTAACTCTACAAGTGACAAGCATGCACTTGTTGTTAATGATCGGGCGGCCTACCTTCGAAGTGCGGGGGCGAGACGACCGCCCCGCTTCCACCGATCACCCAAGGAGCCCACCATGAGCACAACCATGCCTTTCGCCGCCGACACGACCCTCCTGGCTGACGTGACCGCCGCGGTGAAGACCGCCGGCGTCACCCTGCGCGACCGCTACACCCCGCACGCCCGGGGCGTGAGCCTGGACGAGGTCGTCGGCGAGATCCACGCCAACGACGACGCGGTGCTGGACGTCCTGCGCGAACCGCTGCTGCGGGCCCGGCCGGGATCGCAGTGGGCCGAGGACGAACTGGCCGGCGGCGCGCTCCCGCCCGGCGAGTGGTGGGTCGTCGACCCCGCCGAGGGCAACATCAACCACGTCCACGGCATGGAGGACTGGGCCGTCACCGCCACCCTGGTCCGCGACAACCAGCCGGTACTCACCGTCGTCCACCTGCCGCTGACCGGCGACACCTACACCGCGGTCGCCGGCGGTGGGGCCCGCCTCGACGACCGGCCCCTGAAGGTGTCCGCCAAGACCGACCTGGGCGCGGCGCTCATCGGCACCGGCCAGGCCAAGCCCGGCGAGGACGAGCGCACCTTCCGGCGGATCGGTGACTCCGTCACCGCCATGCTCATCAACGGACTCGTCGTGCGCGTGTCCGTGCCCGCCACGATGCAGCTCATCCACGTCGCGGCCGGACGCATGGACGCGTTCTGGCAGTTCTCCGACGTTCGCTCCGGCCTGGTCGCCGGCGCCCTACTGGTCTCCGAGGCCGGCGGCACCGTCACCGACCTGGCGGGCGAACCCTGGAACACCGGCAGCCGAGACTTCCTGGCCGCCGCCCCCGGCATCCATGGCGCCACCCTCAAGGTCCTCTCGACGATCGCCTGACCTGGGGCGTCTCCGCTCTTCCCCACCCCGATACCGCAAGGAGCAGCACCGTATGACCAACATCGGCATCCTGGGCGCCGGCCGCGTCGGCACCGACCTCGCCCGCGCACTCTCCACAGCCGGACACCACGTCACCCTCGGCAGCCGGAACCCCGAGGACACCACCGCCCCCACCACCGGGCTCCCCCCACGGATCGCCTTCGCCGACCAGCGCACCACCGCCCGCACCACGGACATCGTCATCAACGCGACGCCCGGCGACAGCTCCCTGGACCGCCTCACCGACCTGCGCACCGAACTCGCCGGCAAGATCCTCATAGACGTCTCCAACGCAACCCGCGACGCCGCTGACGGCCTGCCCGGAGACCTGTGCTATCCCGGCAGCAGCCTCGCCGAGAAGCTCCAGGCCGCGCTCCCCGACACCCATGTGGTCAAGACCCTCAACACCATGCTGTTCATGGTCATGACCGCTCCCGAGACCCTGGCCACCCCACCGACCGCCTATCTCTCGGGCAACGACGAGGGCGCGAAGAAGGCCGTCACCGGCCTGCTCGGCGACCTGGGCTGGAGGCCCGAACGGATCGAGGACCTCGGCGACATCACCACAGCCCGCGCCACCGAGGCCATGATCCTGGTCGTGCCCCACATCCTGCGCCGACAGGGTTTCAAGCCCTTCGCCGTATCCCTCGCCCGCTGACCCACCAGGACCGGGTTCGGACCGAATCCGGTGGTGGGCGCGTGTGAGGCAGCCGGGCGCCGGCCGGGACGCGCCCGCCGGGCCGCAAGCGACGCCCGAACCGGTCGGTCTACGCCCGAACCGGTCGGTCTACGCCCGCCGACCCGCCGCCCGTTCGCGCAGCCGGCGCTTGTCCGGCTTGCCGCGCGCGGTCAGCGGGATCGCCCGTTCCCAGAACACGGCGGTCGGCCGGTGTGCCGGTGCCAGGTCCTTCTCCACCAGGTCGCAGGCCTCGGCGGCGAGCCCGGCGCCGGGCTCGTACCCCGCCGCCGGCACCAGGAAAGCGCACACCTCCTCGCCGGTGAGGTCGCTGTGCCGCCCCACCACCACGGCCTGGGCGACCGCGGGATGCCGGGCGAGCGCGGCCTCGACGGGCACGCAGTACACGTTGTCCCCGTGGACCATCACCACGTCGTGGAGCCGGTCGTCCAGGTACAGGTAACCGTCGGCCCCGAAGTGCCCGAGGTCCCCCGTCCGGAGCCAGCCGTCCCGCAGCACCTCCGCCGTCGGTTCGGGCCGGCCCCAATACCCGGTCATCATCGCCGCCGACCGCATCCACACCTCGCCCGTGCGGCCGGCCGCCACCGTCGCGCCCCGTGCCTCGCGCACCTCCACCTCCACCCCCGCCACGGGCCGCCCCACCGACGCCAGCAGCTCCGGCCGCCCGGCCACCGCCGCATCATGGTCGGCGGGGGAGAGCCGGCAGATCACCGCCGCCTCGTTCGTGCCGTAGCCCTGCCGCCACCGGCCGCCCCAGCGAGTGACCGCCTCGCGCAGCCGCTCGGGGTGGACGGGCGAATCACCGTAGGACACCGCCTCCAGCCCGGGCACACCGTGGGCGGTCGCCGGGTCGTCCAGCAGCCGGTACACCATCGAGGTCGTCAGGTACGTGGCCACCGGCCCCAGACGCCGACAGGCCGCCGCGAACCCACCGGGCGCGAACGGTTCGAGGATCTCCACCCGGCCCCCGGCCCGCCACTGCTCCAGGCACCGCCCCCCGGACCGCTGCGCCAGCGAGGTCACCGACAGGTACACCGACCCCGCCCAGGCCGCCGGCCGTCCGGCGTTCCGCGCCGCCATCGCCCCGAAGGTGGAGGCCACCCCCTTGGGCCGCCCCGTGGTCCCGCCCGTGTAGGTGACCCGCGCCACGTCGTCCTCCCGCGCCCGCACCGGTACCGCGCCCGGCTCGCGCTCGGCGGCCCGGCGGAGCAGTTCGGCCAGCGGGAGCCGGGGCGCCCCGGTCGGGGGCACCGGTACATCGTGCACAACCAGGTCCGGCCGGCAGTCCCGCAGGACGAAGTCCAGCCCGTACAGGGCGGGTCCGGCGAGCACCTGGGTCAGCCGGGCGCCCAGCAGGTGCGCGGCGATCCGTACCAGCAACACCTCCGGCCGGTTCGTGCCCGTGACGCAGGCCAGTCCCGAGCCGCGCCCGATGCCCGCCCCGGAGAGCACCCCGGCCAGTCGGTGGGCCCCGTCGAGCACGTCCTGGAACCCGAGGACAACCGGGCCGACGCCGAGCGCGGGCTGCCCGGCGTACCGCTCCAACGCCCCTACCAGCGACGTGACATACCGCGCGGCCACCATGGGGGACTGCCTCTCCGCGCCGCTTCGGGACACCGGCATCATGGACGCCATGACGAACGAATCCCGTGCTCGTTCCTTCAGCTCCGCGGCCGCACGCTACGCGGCCCATCGCCCCGCGTACCCGCCCGCGCTCTTCGACACGCTGGCGGAGATGGCCGGCTTTCCGCTGGCGGGTGCACGGGTCGCCGATGTCGGGGCGGGAACGGGGATCGCCACCGCCCTGCTGGAGGCCCGCGGGGCCCTGGTGGTCGGGGTGGAGCCGGGCGAGGGCATGGCTCAGGAGTTCCGGCGCCGCAACCCCGGCACGCCACTGATCCGCGCGGACGGCAACCGGCTGCCGCTGGCCTCCGGCTGCCTGGACCTGTTGACGTACGCGCAGTCCTGGCACTGGACGGACCCGGCGCACGCCGTCCCCGAGGCCCTGCGCGTGCTGCGCCCCGGCGGGGCCCTGGCGGTGTGGCAGAACGATCCGGACACCGAGGTCGGCTGGATCGCCGATCAGCAGAACCGGATCGAGGAGCGGTTCGGACCGGGCTGGTACATCAACGAGCGCGCCCTCTCCCAGGAGGGGCTGCGCTTCACCGACCGTCGGCTGGCGTGGTCGCGTCGCGTCCCGGTCGACACGCATCTGGCCAAGCTGTCCACCCACTCCCTGTTCCTCATCGGCGAGCCCGGCACGGACGCCTTCCTGGAGGAGGAGCGCGCCCTCCTCGTGGACCGGTTCCCGGACGGATGGGTGGAGGAGCACTACGTCGCCGAGCTCAGCGTGGCGGTTCGGGGGCGCGAGACCCGGTAGGGGCTGTTCGGGTGAAGCGCCGCAACCTGCGGTCCGTTCGGCCGTTGATCAAGGTGCTTATCACCGTGCACTCGTGCGACAGAAGGACCACTGATGATCAAGAAGTTCATGGCCACCGCCGCCGCCACCGCGTCGATCGTCGGCGCGGGCGCGGCCCTCGCCGCCCCGGCCATGGCCATCGGCAACGACAACGGGATCAACACCGTCCAGGGCAACGGCGCGCAGCAGATCTACGGCAACCAGAAGACGCACGGTGACCTGAGCCCGCAGCTCGGCGTCGTCCAGGGAAGCCTGAACAAGCCCTGCATCGGTCTGCCCGTCAAGGTCAACGCCCAGTCCCTGCTCGCGGTCCTCGCCAACATCGGCGTCCAGGACATCAACGTCCTGTCGAACCCGCAGAACCAGCAGTGCACCGAGAACTCCACCCAGGCCAAGGGCGACGAGCCGCTCTCCCACATCCTGGACAACATCCCGGTCCTGTCGGGCAACGTCTCCGCCGGCAGCTGACGCACTCCCCTTGTGCGAGCCGGGGCCTCCGACGCCCGCGCGAGTGCCCACGGGGCCCCGGCTTGTTCCACCCGGATCCACGGACCCCCCTCCTCCACCGGCGCGCGGCGGCCGTCCGGCCGCCGCCGTGGGCACCGAACCGTACGCCACAGAGCCTCCTGCCCGACCGGGCCGGAGGCTCTGTGCGTGTCCTTCCGCCCTTGTCAAGACACGAATGTTCGAGTCATGACGGGCGGTGCTCCGATCATGCCCACTGGAATCTCCTGCCTCACCCGGACGGCGTGAGGCCCACCAGGTCCAGGAGG
Source organism: Streptomyces sp. BF23-19 (assembly GCF_041106355.1). Classification (NCBI taxonomy): domain Bacteria; kingdom Bacillati; phylum Actinomycetota; class Actinomycetes; order Kitasatosporales; family Streptomycetaceae; genus Streptomyces; species Streptomyces sp. BF23-19. The sequence goes on from NZ_JBGBPT010000003.1 coordinate 87,592, forward strand.
CGAGTGGCGATGAATCCGGAATCCGCGGGGACGGACCGCTGGGCGGCCATCGGGCACGCCGGCGGAGGTGACGGCGACCCGGACGGGATGCACCTGGCTCGTACCGTCACACGAGAGGTACGAAGGGGCGGGAAGCACTTCCTGCCGCAGACACTCCTGCTTCGGCTCGCCGAGATCCGCAGCGGCCACGCCCTGGACCGCCGGCCCCACCTTCGGGCGTTCCTCGACTGCGTGCTCGACAAGCACGAGGGGCGCTACTGGAACCGGACCTACCTCTCCCTGCCGCTGCTGGAGCTCCTCGTGGGCGGAACCGATGACGTCCCGGACCCGAACCGCATGGCCACGCTGCTCATAGCCGACGTCATACGCTTCGAGCTCCAGGCGCAGGCCCCGGTGGGGGAGCCGCGGGAGCCGCACGCATCGCGGGAATCCGTGGACCGGGATCCGCCGGACCCGGTGACCCTGCGCAAGCGGCTGCGCCACGCCTTGCGATTCGTGGGGCACGACCCCGGCGGACCGGAGGCCGACGACCTGATGTCCCGGGCCGTCCACGTGCCGGGGTCCCGCTGGGCGGACGTCGCCGAACTCCTTCCCCGGCCCACGGCCACCGAGGCCGGCCACTGGTTCGACGTGACGGTCCAGCCCGTGTACGTACTGCACGACGAGTACTTCTTCATCAGGGCCCTCCAGGCCCACGAAATGGTCTTCACTGCGATCGCGGCGGACGTACAGGAGGCGATCGGGGCGCTGCGCGCCGGCCGGTTGGCCGCGGCGGCCGACCATGTGGACCGTGCCGCAGGTCTCCTCGACCGGGCCTCGGCACTCTTCCGGATGGTGGCCACCATGCGGCCCGGACACTTCTCCGCCTTCCGGCAGTTCACCCAGGGTGCCAGCGCCATCCAGTCCGAACAGTACAAGCGCTTCGAGATCCTGTGCGGCCTTCCGACCGGCCGGCGGCTGGGGTCGGAAGCCTTCACCCAAGTCCCCGCCGTACGGGCCGAGGCGGCGGACGAGGGACACGACACGGTGGTCCGGGCCTATCTCGACCTGCGCCGCTCGGCCCGTTTCGACGAGGCCGAGTGGAACCGCTTCCGCAGCGCGCTCGGCGGGCTGGAGGAGCGGCACCAGCGCTGGAAGTCCACCCACCGGAGCCTCGCCGCGCGCATGCTCGGCGGGGAGCACGGATCGGGTGGCACCGCGGGCGTCCCCTACCTGGCCGAGTGCCTGGACAACCGGCTCTTCTGGCAGCTCGGCGAGCGGACCCGCGCGGACGAGCCTGCCTGAGGAAGCGTCAGAAAGGGCGCGTCGGAAGGTACTTGCCGTCCAGGGTGATGACAGCGCGCTCACCGCCCTCGGGGTCCGCGACCTTCCTGACGTCCAGCTTGAAGTTGATCGCGCTGATGATGCCGTCCCCGAACTGCTCGTGGACCAGGGCCTTCAACGTGGTTCCGTAGACCTGCAGCATCTCGTGGAAGCGGTAGATCGTCGGATCGGTCGGGATGCCGCCGGGGATCGATCCGCGGGTGGGGATGGTCTGCAGGAGCCGTACCGCGTCGTCGTCCAGGTCCAGCAGGTCGGCGACCGCCTTGGCGGCGGCCTCGGGCAGGGCGTGCTGGCCCAGCAGGGCGGCGGTGACGAAGGCGACCGACAGGCCGGCCGCGTCGGCGAGCTGCTGCCAGGACAGGTCCTTGCGGGTCTTGGCGTCGACGGCCGTGACGGCCAGGGTCTGGCGGGCGGTGGGGTCGAACTGGGCGTGCGGCATCAAGGTGTCCTTCGGAGGAGGGATGAGGGGGATGAGGGGGATGAGGGGGGTGAGGGGCAACAGTGGAGGCGGGTCAGCCGGCTGCGGCGGGACCGACGTCCGTGACACCGCCGGAGCGGATGTCGTAGACCCAGCCGTGCAGCGTGAGCGTCCCCGCCGTCAGCGCGCGGGCCACCGAGGGGTGGGTGGCCAGGTTGGCGAGCTGGGCGCGTACGTTCTCGCGGATCAGGACGGACAGTCGGTCGGGGCCGGTCAGCTGCGCCGTGCGGGCCACCGAGGCGTCCGCGTGGCGCAGCCAGCCCGCGACGGAGGCGGCGGCGCTCAGGTCGGCGCCCTCGGCCAGGGCGGTCATCGCCCCGCAGGCGGAGTGCCCGCACACGACGATGCCGGTGACACCCAGGACCGCGACGGCGTACTCGATACTCGCCGCCACCCCGTCCGTGCCCGGTGCGTGGGCGGGGACGAGATTTCCGGCGGTGCGGACGACGAACAGCTCGCCCGGCTCGCTCTGGGTGATCAGCTCCGGCACCACGCGGGCGTCCGAACAGCCGATGAACAGGGTCGTCGGCCGGTGTACCCCGGCCAGGTGGGCGAAGAGGTCCGCCTTGGCCGGAAACACCTCGCGTTGGAAACGCGCGACGCCGTCCGCGAGATCGCGCGAGGCCGGGAAGGCGTGCGTGGTGCGCCTGGTCTGCATGGTCACTCCCTGCGGTGGGATGCGCCCCTTGCGGGGCTTGACGTGTTCCACCATGCATGACCTGCGTCTATTGTGTCCAAGACGCAATATCCATGTCTGCCATCGATGCCATCTATAGTCGTGCCCATGGCTCTGGAACTACGTCACCTGCGCTACCTCATCGCCGTGGCCGAACACGGCAGCTTCACCCGCGCCGCCGAAGAGCTGCGGATCTCCCAGCCCACCCTGTCCCAGCAGGTGAAGCAGCTCGAACGCACCGTCGGCGTCCAGCTGTTGGACCGGACCGGGCGCGCCGTGCGGCTCACCGACGCCGGTGCGACGTACGTCCACTACGCGCGCGGCGCCCTACGGGACCTGGCCGCGGCCGAGCGCGCCGTCCTGGACCTGGCCGACCTCTCCCGCGGCCACCTGCGCCTCGCGCTCACCCCGACCTTCACCGCCTACCTCGTCGGCCCGCTCGTCGCCGAGCTCCACAGCGCCCACCCGGGCATCACCCTGGAGATCCGGGAGATGCCCCAGGACCGGATCGAGGCCGGCCTGCTCGGCGACGAGCACGACCTCGGTCTCGCCTTCGAGGGGCCGCACCTGCCCGGGATCGCGGCGACCGCGCTGTTCACGGAGACCCTGGGGCTGGTCACCGCCGTCGACGCGGATCCCGGCCCGCTGCCCGTACGGGACCTCGCGACGCGCCGACTGGCGCTGCTCAGCGGGGACTTCGCCACCCGCGAGCACGTCGACGCCTATCTCGCCGCCCACGGGGTCCGGCCGCACATCGCGGTCGAGGCGAACTCCGTCCAGGCCCTCACCGAGATCGTCCGGCGCACCACGCTGGCCACCGTCCTGCCCGACGCCGTCACCGACGACCACCCGTACCTGCGCCCCGTACCGCTCGACCCCGCCCTCCCGTCCCGGACGGTGACCCTGCTGCGCCGGGAGAGCGCGTACGAGAGCGCCGCGGCCCGGGCCTTCGGCGAACTCACCGCCCGCCTGGTCCGCGATCGCGGCTACCGCCCCCCGCTGCGCGCGGACGCGCAGGGGGAGGCGGCCGGGAGCGGGGTCGATCACTTGCCGGGGCACTCCTTCCAGGCCAGGTGATAGATGGTGTTGATGCTGCCGTCGGTGGAGTCCATCGTCATGTAGCTGGTCGACGAGGGGGACGAGGTGCCTCTGGTCACGCGCAGCTCGGTGTTGATGTTGAAGTTCCGCTGCACCCCGCACGGCGCCCAGACCAGTTGAGCCCAGTCGGTCACGTCCGTGGCCTGCCAGTTGTCCTCCTGCGGGCCGCTGAAGTTGTGGGTGCGCGCGGCGGTGTCCGGTGAGCCCTGGAAGTAGTACGAGGCCTTCTCGGTGGCCTTCGCGCCGGGTGCCAGCGAGGCGTAGCCGCGGTAGTCGGCGCTGGCGATCGCGTAGGTGAAGCCGCTGGGCACGTGCACGATCAGGCTGAGCTGGCAGTTCTTGCGCGCCGCGGTGGGCGGGGCGCCGCCGCCGACCTGGGCGAGGTACTGGCTGTAGGTCACGGTGAAGGCGGTGTTGTCCTGGGACACGGCGACCTCCGCGGTGTCCTTGGGACACCCGGATCCGTTGACCGTGGCGACTTCGATCACGATGCGGTCGGGCGGCGGGTCCACGATCGTGGAGGGGGTGGCGTGCGTGGGCAGGGTGGCGGTGAGCAGGGCGCCGATCGCGCCGCTCACGAGGAATCCACCGGACATGTTTCTCCGATCCACTGCTTCGGTACCGGGCGGCGCGCAGGCGGGCATGCCTGTGTGCCGGAGGGGTGGGGGGTGCGGCCGGCCAGAGCGGGGCCGGGTCGTCACAGACCGGTGTGCAGGGTGGAACGGGGCAGACCCAGGAAGGGGAATCTGGGCATGTCCCTGACAAATCCCGATCGGTGAAGACCGGGTGACCGCATCGTAGGAACCCTGAGCGGGCCGGACCAGGGCGATCTCCGGCCAATCGCGTCCCCCGGCTCGGACCGGCCGGATCCGGACGACCGGCCGGAGCCCGAAGAGCGGAATCAGGCCGCGGTCGGCCGGGCCAGCCGCTCGACGCGGGCCACGAACTCCGCGGGATGGAACGGCTTCGCGAGACAGTCGCTCACGCCGGCCTCCAGCGCGCGCACCGTGCACTCCGGATCCGCGGGCGGCAGCGCGAGGATCGGCACCCGCCCGTGATCGGGGTGCCGGCGAATCTCCTCGAACAGCGCCACCTCGTCCAGACCCGGCCCGGTGCGCTCGCAGATCACCAGATCGATCGGGCCGGCGCCGCCCAGCAGCGAGACGGTGTCCACCCCGGTCCCGCCGTCGACGACGGAGAACCCCCGGGCCACGAGGAGGCGCTCCAGCAGGCCCTTGAGCGTGGTCTCCTTCGCCACGAGGAGAATCCTGCTCGGGGTGTCGCCGCTCATGTCGTTCCTCTTCATCCGGGTGGGGGTCCCGCAGAGCCTACGAGGTGGGGCGTGTGCACGCCCGCTCCGGGGCACCTCATCCGGTAGCTTCGATCCATGAGCACAGAGCCGCAGAGCTTTGAGATCCTGCTGGTGCCCGAGCACATCGAGAACCTGCGCGGCGAGTCCGCGGCCGACCGGGCCTTGCGGGTGGCCACGGTCGAGGCGACCGGCGAGACCGGCGCCTCCGGCTACCCCCGCTACCGCGGCCAGGGCGTGGAGGCCGACATCGACCCGAGCACGCGCACGGTCGAGGCCCTGCTCGTCGACGGCGCGGAGCTGGACTACGGGCTGGTCGCGATGATCGCTCCCGAGCGGGGCCACGGCAAGCATTGACGGGAACCGATCCGAAGGTGATCACCGTTGGTTCCGACCACCGGATCAAGGCGGTCAACCCCCAGGCGGAGCTGCGGCTGGACCGGTGGTCGGCGCCGCGTGGAAGTGCGGCGGGCCGGTCCCCGGGGTGCGGGGGCCGGGCCGGGCCGGTTCCGGTCGGTGGCTCAGGTGGGCGTCAGCTCACCTGGAGGGTGACGTCGTCCACGACGAAGGAGGTCTGGAGGGACTGGTCCTCCGTGCCGTTGAACTTCAGGGTGACGGTCTGGCCGGCGAACTGCGAGAGGTCGTAGGACTTCTCCGCGTAGCCGGAGTTCGCGTTCAGGTTGGAGAGGGTCTCCAGGGTCTGGCCGGCCACCGAGACGGTGAACCGGTCGTAGACGACGTTCTCGTCCTCGTCCGTGTCGATGTGGAGGAAGAAGCCGAGCCGGTACGTGGAGCAGCCCGACGGGATGGTCAGCGTCTGGGCGGCGCTGTCCGTGTGCGTGGACCCGTACCCGGCCAGCCACGCCTTGTAGCTGCCGCCGTGCGGGGCCTGCCCCGACTGGTTGGTGATGACGCCGGCGGTCGCGCTCCACGGGCTGGAGCCGCTCTCGAAGCCGCCGTTGGTCACGAGCTGGCGCGGTGTGCAGCTGCCGCCACCCGTGACGGTGAGCGAGTAGGTGCTGGTGTGGCTGACGGTGCCCGAGCCGGTGACCGTCAGGGTGTAGGTGCCGGGCGCGGTGCTCGCGCCGACCTGGACGGACAGCGCCGAGGAGCTGCCGGACTGGACGGACGTCGGGCTGAGCGTCGCGGTGACACCGGCCGGCGCGCCGGAGACGGAGAGCGCGACGGTCTGGGCGGCGCCGCTCACGGTGGCGGTGTTGACCGTGGCGGAGGTGGAACCGCCGGGGGCCGCGCTGCCCGCGGACGGGCTGACGGCGACGGAGAAGTCCTGCGCGGGGGTCTCACCGCCGACCGCCTGCTTCCAGACGGCGTAGGCGACACCGTCGGCACTGCGGTTCAGCACCGTGGCGTTGATGTTGTTCGTGGTGTCGCAGGAGCTGTGGTAGCAGGAGTCGTAGGCGGCGTTGGCCGTGCCGCCCCACTTCGTGGCCTGCGCCGAGGTCTTGCGGGCACTGGCGCCGGCCGCGTAGCCGGAGGTGGGGATACCGGCCTGCTGGAAGGAGTAGTCGTCGCTGCGGCCCTGTCCCTCGGTGTTCTCCTCGGGTGCCAGGTTCAGCGAGGTCCAGTACGCCTTCAGCGGGGCGGCGGTGGTGGAGTTGACGTTGTTGATGAAGTAGCCGCCGTTGGTGGAGCCGACCATGTCGAAGTTGTAGTAGCCCTTGATGGCGCTGCGCTGGGCGCTGCTCAGCTGGTTGACGTAGAACTCGGAGCCGTTGAGGCCCTGCTCCTCGTCGGTCCACCAGGCGAAGCGCACGTGCTTGGTCATCGTCGGGTTCTTCTGGGCGAGGACCAGGGCGTTCTCCAGCAGGGTCGCGGAGCCCGAACCGTTGTCGTTGATGCCCGGGCCGGCCGAGACGCTGTCGAGGTGGGCGCCGAACATGACCGTCTGGTCGGCGGGCCCGCCGGGCCAGTCGGCGATCAGGTTGTTCGACGGGTAGGTGCAGGAGGAGCAGTTCTGCTCGGTGACGGTGTAACCGGCCGCCTGCAGCTTGCCCTTCACGTACGCCAGCGACTGGGTGTAGCCGGCGCTGCCGGCCCGGCGGTGGCCGCCGTTCTGGCTCGCGATGGTGTTGAACTGGGTCAGGTGCGCCTGCACGTCGGCGACGTTGATGTCCGGCGGGTCGTTGCCGGGCTGGGTCCCGCCCACGTTGAGCGCGTAGTCGACCGTGTGGGAAAGGCTCGCGCCCTGGCCCTTGACGACGACCGTGGACGCGCCGGGGGCCGCGTTGGCCGTGGCGGTCAGGGTCAGCACCGAGGACTGGCCGGACTGCACGGTGGCCGGGTTGAAGGAGGCGCTCACGCCGGCCGGCAGGCCGGAGGCGGTCAGCGTCACCGACTGGGCGTTGCCCGTGGTGACCGTGGTGCCGACCGTCGTGGTGGCGGAAGCACCCTGCTGGACGGTGCCCGAGGACGGGCTCAGCGACATCGAGAAGTCGTTGTTCTGACCGCTCGGGGTGCAGGTCGGATCGGCGGTCTGGGCGGGCACGCTGATGCCGTCCCAGGCGGCCTTGGTCTTGTTGAAGAGGTCACAGGTGGCGTCCAGCGACTTGGCCGAACTCAGCGTCGCCGTCCGGTACTTCTTGTAGGACATGCTGCTCGTCTTGAGCAGCATGCCGCCGTAGAAGATCTTGCCGGCGTTCTGTACGCCCACACCGGTGAGCGAGGTGCCGTTGCAGGTGCTGCTGTTCGGCTTGCCGCCGCCCGGGCTGGTGCCCTCGGCCAGCAGGTAGAACCAGTGGTTCAGAGGACCGGCCGCCGCGTGCACCTCGGTGCCGGGTATCGCGGAGCTGTAGCAGGCCGGGTCGTTGTTGACCGCCGGCGGGTTGTACATGTTCCGGATCGGGCCCCGGCCCTGGAGGTTGATGACCTCGCCGACCGTGTAGTCCGGGGTGTCGTACGGGGCCGGCTCGTTGGCGAAGGCCTCGGTCAGCGCGCCGAAGATGTCGCCGGTGGCCTCACCGAGCCCGGACTCCTGGCCGCTGGTGCCGCCCGGGGTGTTGGAGTCGATGGCGTGCCCGTACTCGTGGGCCACCACATCGATCCCGGCGATCCACTCGTTGGCGCTGTTGCGCCCGATGGTGACCGAGCTGCCGTCCCAGTAGGCGTTGAGGTCGCTCAGGCCCACCTTGGCGGGGAAGCTGCGGCCGTTGCCGCTGACGCCGTTGCGGCCCAGCCACTGCGAGAGCATGTCCCACTGCTTCTGCGCCGCGAACATCAGGTCGACGCAGCCGGTCTCCTTGCTCGTGGGGTTGCCGGTGCCCCAGGAGTCGGAGGACTTCGAGAAGACCGTGCCGGTGCTGTAGTCCGCACAGCTCAGGCCGGTCCGGACCGGATCGCGCAGCGTGTACGTGGAACCCGAGTTGGTGGTGTCGATGGTGACCGGGCCCGGCCCGTTCCACTTGCTGTTACCGGTGCCCGCGACCACCTCGTCGTAGCTGTCGACGAAGGCGCCGGTCCGCGCGTCCACGAAGACGTGCAGCTTGCTGGGCGCGGTCCTGGTCCGGCCGCTCAGTACGGTCTCCCACGCCAGCACCGGCTTGTCGTCCTTGAGGCGGACCACGAGCCGGCTGCTCTCGACCTTGTCGACCGAGACCAGCTTCGCCCGCGAGGTGGACTCGGCGTCCTTCGCGGAGACCGACGCTTGGGTGGAGACGTCGATGCGCACGGAGGAGGCGGACTGGAGGGCGCGCACCTTGCCGGTGCCGTCCGCGAGCACGACCGCGTCGCCGCCGACGACCGGCAGGCCGCGGTAGCTGCGCTCGTACGAGACGGAGTACAGGTCCTTCACCCAAGGGGTGACGAGCCGTCGTTCGTACTGTTCCTGGGAGGAGTTGACCAGGGAGTCCAGGCCGCTGTCGACGGCCTGGTCGGCGGCCGCGACCGCACGCGCGGCCGGTGTGTCCTTCTGGGACGGGGAGGGCTGCGCCTGCTGCGCCGCCGATGCCGTCCCGGCCAGAGCGCCGGCGAGGCTCGCGGTCAGCGCCATCGCTGCCACGGCCGCCGTCCATCTGCTGGGATGCAACGTCCACTCCGATCGTGGGGGGTCGGGGATGAGTGTCGTTCGCGGCCGAGTATGAGCGTGAACATGACGAGATTGGGACATCTCGTGAGGCATAAGGTCCGCGTTATGGTGCCGCGGCGGCCCGACTCGTACGCTGCCCGGATGCAGCTGGAGTTGAGGCATCTGCAAGCCGTCTGCCGGATCGCGGAGGCGGGCAGCCTGGGGGGCGCGGCACGGCGGCTCGGAGTGTCCCAACCCGCACTCTCCGCCCAGCTGCGCCGCATCGAACGGGTCACCGGGGGCGAGCTCTTCGTACGGGGCCGCAGCGGGGTGGAACCCACCGCACTGGGCCAATTCGTGCTGGCCAAGGCGCGTCGCGTACTCAGCGAGATGGACGCGCTGGGAGCGCAGGCACGCGCCATGTCGACCGGCAGTCCGCTACGGCTGGGTTGCATCATGCTCGTCCTGCTCGACGGCCTCCTCGCCCAGACCGACCTGTCCATGTCAGGCCGGGAGATAGCCGTGGACCTGGAGGATTCGGTCACCGTGCTGGCGCGGATGCTCGGCGCCGGACGCTACGACGCCATCGTGTACGGGGAGGTCAACGGCCACGAGGTGCCGCTGCCCGAAGGAACCCTGGCCAGGACACTGATCCCCAAGGAACCGTTCTGCATCCGGCTGTCCGCGCGGCACCCGCTCGCGGGCCAGGACCGCATCGAACTGGCCGACCTGGCCGGGGAGTCGTGGATGACATTGGTGGAGGACGACGACGGTGGCCCCGAGGCCCTCGTCACCGCCTGCGAGAAGGCCGGATTCAGCCCCTCACTGCGCTACCGCATCACCGACCGCAAGATGCAGCACGACCTGATCGCCGCCGGGCGCGCGGTGGCGCTCAGCCAGCCGACGGCCCCGTCGGGGGAGGGCACGGCCATGCGCCCGCTCGTCGGCAACCCCATCATCGGCCGCATCCGCCTCGCCTGGAGCCGCGCCGCGCTCTCGGCCGGGCAGGCGGAACTGCTCTACCGGGCCGCGGCCCGCGCCTACCTGGCCAATGTGGACAACAACCCCTTCCACAAGCAGTGGTGGGACGCGCACCCGGAGGTGCACCCGGTCCTCGACTGACCGGTGTGGCGTGGTGGGGTGTGGTGGGGTGGGGCGTGGTGGGGTTCCGCTTGTGGGGCGGGGTTCCGCTTGTGCGGGGTACCGCTCGGGGGCGGTCAGCTCCGGCGGTGGGCCGTCAGCAGCAGGTACTCCCACTCCATGACCCCGTCCTCCGTGTGCTCGGCGGCGAGGGCGTCGAGCGCCGCGTCCAGCTCGGCGACCCGGTCCGGATCGTCGGCGACGGCGCGGTAGACGGCGACGGTGGGCCCGTAGCAGGCCTTGAAGAACTCCCGGAAGTCCGTGGGCCCCGTGAAGCGGTCCACGCGGACCGTCCGGCGGCTCGAGTCCACATCGGTGACCGCGTCGCCGAGCAGCTCGTGCACGTGCTCCTCGTCCCCCCACAGAGGGGGCGGCTGGGCCCCGGGCGGCGGCGGGGGCGCGTACGGCTTCATCGTGGCGAACATCCGGCCCACGAAGCCCTGCGGGGTCCAGTTGATCAGCCCGACCGTGCCGCCGGCGCGGCAGACGCGCAGCATCTCCTCGGCGGCGGGCCGGTGGTGCGGGGCGAACATGATGCCCACGCAGGACATCACGACATCGAACTCGCCGTCGGCGAAGGGCAGGTGCTCGGCGTCCGCCTCCCGCCAGTCCAACGCGGCCCCGCGTACGGTGGCCAGGTGTCGGCCGATCTCCAACAGCTCGGGAGTGAGGTCGGACGCCACCACGTCGGCCCCGGCCAGGGCGGCCGGAATGGCCGCGTTGCCCGAGCCCGCGGCGATGTCGAGCACCCGGTCGCCGCGCTGGACGCCGCACTCCTTCACGAGCACGGCCCCCAGCTGCGGAATGACGTGGGAGGCCACCGACTGGTAGTCGCCCAGCGCCCACATCGCGCGGTGCCGGGCCTTCAGGGTGCGGTCCACCTGGGCCGCGTCGCTCGCCTCGGTCATGACAGCCGTCCTCCAGCGCTCGGGGCAGCCCCTTCTCCGAGCATAGGTACGTTTCACGGACCCGGCCCGTCGGCGGCCCCACGGGCACGCGCCGGATCAGTCGCGGGACGCCAGGCGGCCGAAATCGCGGGCGAAGCCCTCGCGGAAGCCGGGCCGCTCCAGTGCCCTCTCGAACGCGCGCGCGGCCCGGGCGAGCGCGGCCTCGTTCTCCTGGGCGGTGGCGAGTTCGGCGAGGTACGCGCGCAGGCTCAGTCCGCGGTTGGCGGCGAGCACGGCGAGGCGGTCGTGCACATCGGTGTCGACCTCGACGGTGGTGGTGTCGGCCATGCTCCGAGTATGCGCGCCCGGTGACCGGCCGGGGGCCCGTTCGGCGCAGGCGTGCTGCCTGCGGGGAACGGGCCCCGGTGCGGTCGTCGCGGCTCGGCGGTGGCGCCTCAGGCGCGGACGCGGCCGGAGAGCCAGGGCGTGAGCGCGGGGCCTCCCACGCTCTCCCGGTACGTCTCGTCGCCGGGCAGGGGGACGGAGAGCCAGTAGCCCGGCGGGAAGAACCGGCCCTTCACGAAGGCCAGTCCGCCGTAGACGGACCTCAGGAACGCGGGGACGCGGTCCCGGGGAACGTCGTGGAACTCCACCCCGTCGACAGTGATCTTCGCGTCGTCCTCGGGGAAGATCCGCACGCTGACGGCCGGGCTGCCGCCCAGCTCGACGAACGCCTCGTGCGGCAGGGATCCGTCGGGGTCGACGACGGTGAACAGGGCCGCGGAGGTCCGCCGCGACGTCTGATCGGCGCCGATGTCGTCGGTGACGGTCATGGCCAGCCGGTACTCGGCCGCGACGGCCCGTATCGCGGTGACGGCCGACTCGGTGGTCGGCAGGGAGGGATGAGTCATGATCCAGATCATGCCGCACGGCCTCGACGCACCAAGGCCGCCGGCCCGATGTCACGCGGGGCTCGACCCCGTGCCCGCTCGGGCTCAGCCCTGCGCGAAGGCGGCGAGCAAGGTGTCGGTCCGGAGCTCCAGTTCGGCCGTGTCCCAGTCGGTGCCGTCGAAGTCGTAGCCCACGTAGTGGGACAACAACTCCAGCAACGACCGCAGGTTGTGCTGCCAGATCCATCCGGCGACTTCTGCCATGATTGCCCCTCGACGCAGAGACGGACAGCCTGTCACGCGTCGCGCCCGGGCTCTGCGCCTGGTGGGGGAAGATCCACGTACGTGGAGGCCGCCCGCAGACCGACAGTTCGGTGGTGGTGGCGACCACGCCTGCCGGGCCGTTCCGCTTGTGGATCCGGACTGCGGCTCGCTGCCGCTTTCGGTTCCGGCGGCGGTGAGGCCCGTACCGACGGAGGGGGGTGGCGGTGTGGACATCGCGAACTGGGTCCATGTCGTTCCGGAGCAAGGCGCTGTGCCTGTCGACCTGTTGCTGCCCATGACCGGCAGGACGTACGTGGTGCGCCTCGACGGACGGGAGATGGGGGACACCGACGCGGTCTTCACGCAGTTCTACGACAGGTTGAGGCTGCCGGACTACTTCGGGTGGAACTGGAACGCCCTCTTCGACTGTCTGCGCGATCTGCACTGGCTGCCCGCAGAGCACTACGTACTCGTCATCGAGGCCGCGGACGAGATACTGCCGGGCGATCCCGCCGGACAAGGGCTGCTCTTCGGGACCCTTGTGCGGGCCGGGCGGCGATGGTCCCGCACCAGGCGGTCCGACGGCGTCGATCTCAGCAGGCTCGCGATCGTCATGTCCTGTGCGGCGGCATCCGTTCCGAACCTGCGGGAACGGCTACGAGCGTGCTGGGACGAGGAGGAGCACGGGTGATCCTCGGCATCCGACCTCGACGCGGTCATCCCGTCAGGGAGTTCTCGGGCGTGAGGACCGCGGCGATGCGGCCGGCGATGGTCTGCGCCGTGTTGGTCTCGGGGCCCTTGGGGCCGACCGTCGTGGACACCGCGATCGCCAGGTGCTCGCTCGGGAGGTACGCCTGGATGGCCGCGTATCCCGCGAAGGACGGGTTCGACTGGATCCATCCGTTCTGGACGATCACCCCGTAGCCGAAGTGCCGGGCCGGGAGCTGGCGGAAGCAGTCCTTGGGCGCGCAGCCGGGGGTGTTGCCGCCCAGGCCCACCGTGCCCGGGTCGAGCTGGACCTTGAAACTCTGCGGCGTGAGGAGTTCACCCGTGCCCACGACCTCGGCCGAGCGGGCCAGGTCGCAGATGTGGGTGTTCAGGACCGCGCCGGGGGCCGTGGTCCAGGAGGGATTCCAGTAGGTGGACTCCTCGTACTTGCCGCGCTCCGCGTCGAAGGAGTGCAGCACGGGCTCCTCGATCTGGGGCGTGAAGCTGTTGCGGGTGTTGTCCAGTCCGGCGGGCCCCGTGATCTGCCGCTCCATCACCTTGGCCAGCGGCATGCCGGAGATCTTCTCCAAGGCCTGCCCGAGGAGCACGAAGTTGGCGTGGGAGTAGCTCCAGCTCGTCCCGGGCTCGTACAGCAGGGGGTGGGCGGCGGAGATGCCCACGAGTTGCTGGGGGGTCCACTGGCGGAACGGGTCGGCGTACAGGGCGGCGAGGAACTTCGGGTCCGGCACGTAGTCGCGCAGGCCCGAGGTGGAAGCACCGAGCATGCGCAGGGTGATCTCGTCGGCGTGCGGCGCGTCGGGGAGCCAGCGCGAGATCGGGTCGTCGAGGTCGGCCTTGCCGTCCTCCACGAGTTGCAGCATGGCGATGCCCATGTAGACGATGGCCACCGAACCGGCCCGGAAGTGCATGTCCGCCGTGGCCGGGACCCCGGTCATCGACTCGCCGAGGGCCACGGTGACGACCTCCCGCCCGTCGCGCGTGACCCGTAGCAGGACGGCGTTCAGGTCCAGCTCCTTCTGCGTGGCCTTGGCGATGTCCAGGATCTGCTTCGCTTCGCCGCCGGTGGGCTCGGGGGACGCGACGCACGACGCGGCCGCGGCGCCCGCCCCGGTCGCCGCCCACGCGCCGCCGGCCGGCAGGACCGTGCCGAGCAGCGCGGTGGCGCACAGGAGCGCCGTCCGGGCCCTGCCCGGGTGCGCGGTCCTGACTCCGATCATGGCGATCTCCTGCCGCGAAGAGCCCCTCGGGACAAGGCCCACCCTTCGATGGAACGCCCACCGTGCCAGATGAGCCAGTCGGCGTGAGAGCCGCGGTTTCCGTGACCCGGTGGACCTTTACGGTCACAGCACTAGCCCGCCCAGCGGCCTGTGAGAAAGGTGATCGCGACCGTGGTGGACAGGGGCGCCACGACGTAGAGGTAGGCGGTCCGGATCCGGGGGCGCTTCAGACTCCAGGAGGCCAGGCCGATCCACAGCGGCCACCACAGGAGGGTGGAGCGGGGTATGGACGTGTACCAGTACGAGGTGCCCAGGGCCCACAGGGTGAGGCCGATGTACAGGGCCTCGGGCCAGCGGCGGCCTCGGATCAGCAGGGCCAGGAGTACGACGCCGACCACCATGGCCAGGAGCTCCGCCTGCCACATCAGCGCGTACCCGGTGGGGTGGGTGTGGTGGAAGGCGGCGTCCCACGTGTTCGCCCAGGCGTCCCACGGTGCGTGGAAGTCCCGGTACCAGCCGCGTTCCTGGGAGTGCTTCCAGGCCATCCAGTCCCCGGTCCGGGACTGGAGGTACCAGCTGTAGAGGGCCGGGGCGAGGGCGGGCAGGAAGAGCCACGGGGCCGAACGCCAGGCGGCGCGGCCGCGGGCCGTGAGGACGAAGTGGAGGGCGAGGGCGGCCGCGAGGAACAGACCGGTGACGCGGACCGAGCAGGCGAGGCAGGCCAGTACCGCGGCCGCCGGCCAGTTCTGGCGCTGCGCCGCCAACCATGCGGGCAGGGCCAAGGCCAGGAAGAGCGCCTCGGTGTAGCCGGCGGCGAGGAACACGGCGCAGGGCGAGAGCAGCAGGAAGGCCACCGCGCGGCGGCCCGTTTCGAGGTCGGCCAGGTGATGGCGGGCGATCCGGGCGAGGGCCAGGACGGCGACCCCTCCGGAGAGGAACGAGATCAGCGCGCCGGCCGCGGCCCAGTCGGGGACCACGGTGTGGACGGCGCGCAGGGCGAGGGGGAGGCCGGGCAGAAAGGCCTCGCGGTTGTCCCAGCCGGCCGTCCAGGGTCCGGCCTGGCCGGGGAAGTATCCGTCCTGGGCTATGTGGAGGTAGAACCACCAGTCCCATTGCTGCCAGGGCGAGAGCAACGAGGCCGGCCTACGGGCCTCGCCGTCGGCGGGGAACAGCCAGCTGACGGCGCCCGCGGTGGCCCAGATGCCGATACGGGTCAGCAGGTACAGCCACACCACCTCGCGCTCGCCCGGACCGAGTCGCAGGAACCCCGGGAGGGAGCGGCGGGGGCGGCGACCGGTCTCGTGCACGGGCGGCCACGGGGTGGGCGAGTCGAGAAGCTCGACCGGTCGCCGCTGAGGTGATGAAACGGGCATATCGGTATCTCCTGGCCGTCTGAGGGCGTGCGGAGTCACCGGCCCTGGTTCGGGCCGGCGTCCACGGGCGATGTGCTGCGGGGAGAGGGAGCGCGGGAGGGGGCGCGGGAGGGAGGGGAGGAGGGGCTACCGGAGCGACTGTGGGGGAGTCGGGGACATGGACGTGCTCGGGTCCACGGTTCCGGTGGGATCGGTCGGCGGCGCCGTCGTGTTGCGCGGCGGCACCGTGCTGCTGGGCGGCGGCGGTGTGGTGTTGCGCGGCGGCAGCGCGGAGTTGAGCGTCGGCGTCGTGGAGTGGGACGGCGGGGGCGGTGCGGAGGTCGGGGACGGGGCCACGGGAGAAGGAGTGGTCGCCGGAAGGGTCGGCCCCGGGTCCTGCGGAAGGAACGCGGACAGCGCCGCACCGGATCCGGCGAGGACCAGCAGGCAGGCGGCGGCGATACCGACGATGCGGTGCCGGCGGTGCCGTTCGCCGCGCCGTTCGATGACGGCGACGGGCGGGGTCGTGCTCGCGGCCTGCCCTGCGGAGGCCGCCTCCCGGAACAGGGACCGCAGCGGGTCGTGGGAGTCAGGCATCGGGAGCCTCCTCAATGCGGGGGTCCTGCAGATGGCGGGAGAGCGTGACCCGACCCCGGGACAGATGGGTCTTGACCGTGCTCGTGGACAGCGAGGTCTCGGCGGCGATCTGCTCGACCGTCAGATCGCACACGTAGTGCAGCGCCATGGTCCGGCGCTGCTTCAGGGGCAGTTGCCGCAGTGCCTCGACGAGTGCCACCGCCTCCGGCCCGGGCCCCTCCACGTGGCCGGCCGGAGCGGTCCGCTGCCAGGCGTCGGCGGTGCGCCGACGCCCGCGCCAGCGGCTGACGGCGAGCCGCCACGCGACCGTACGGATCCACGCCTCGGGCCGGCCGTCGCGGTCCAGCTGACGCCGGCGGCCCCATCCTCTGACGAAGGCCTCCTGCACCACGTCCTGCGCCTCGTGGTGGTCACCGAGCATCACGTAGAGCTGTCCTGTGAGCCGTCCTGCCGCTTGCGCGTAGAACTCCTCGAACTCCTCGATGGTCAAAAAATCGCTCCTGAATCCATGTGTCCCTCTCACCGGGCATACGCCCCCCGCAGCCCATCCGGTCGACACCGGACGACAGATCGTCGTGTGAGTGCCGTCACACGGCGGGTGGGGTACTCATCGTCGCGGCGGCCACGGCGAGGCGGGGTGGCGGCGTCGCCGGTCCACCGGGTGACGCGGACCCGGGCCCACGGCGTCCCCTGATCCGGAGGGTCGCACCGCACCGCACCGGGCCTGGCCGGGCCGGGCCGCGCGAGGAAACGGGCCCGGCACAGCAGAAGGGCCCGGATCCATGAGGATCCGGGCCCTTCTGTGCAGTAGCGGGGACAGGATTTGAACCTGCGACCTCTGGGTTATGAGCCCAGCGAGCTACCGAGCTGCTCCACCCCGCGTCGGTAGACCTCACAGTACGGCATCCCGGGGGCGGTACTCGACGCATTTGCGTGCGGTCGCGCCCGGAGTGTGGGTGAAAGGGCTGAATCTCGTCCCGAAGGCGAGATCATTCCCCCTGGTGACAGTGCGTGCAGGCGTGTACCTTCACGGGTAGCTGTCGTGGTTCCAAGTGCCTTGCCCGTACCTCTCGGTGTGGGCAGTTTTGCTGTGTTGTGCCGTAGGACCAGGGCGATCACCTCCGTCTTCCACGCCGTGTGGAAGACGTACGTCAACGGGAAGGCATGAACATGGCTACGGGAACTGTGAAGTGGTTCAACTCGGAAAAGGGCTTCGGCTTCATCGCCCAGGACGGCGGCGGCCCGGACGTCTTCGCCCACTACTCGGCGATCAACGCCTCTGGCTACCGTGAGCTCCAGGAGGGTCAGGCCGTGACCTTCGACATCACGCAGGGCCAGAAGGGCCCGCAGGCGGAGAACATCACCCCCGCCTGATCCCGGACGACGGCCCGGTCTGACCGCCGGGCTCCGGAGAACCGTTTCCCCGCCCCGCCCCTTCGCTGAACGGGCCGCGGGGAAAGTACAGGGCCGTGCGGCGTCGCCGCACGGCCCTGATCCGTCTCCCCGGCTCCGCGCGGTGCCATGATGCCCGCGTGGATCACAGCGCGAGTACGGATGCGCAGGAACGGGTCGCGGGTGCTCCTCGGCAGGTACGCCAAGGGCCTCGGCTACTTCGTCGGCCTGCCCCGGACGGCAGGCGAACGCACGGCCTTCGGTCACCACGGCAGCGGCGGCAGCATCGCCTTCGCCGACCGCGCCCGGGGTCTCGCCTTCGGCCTCACCCGGACCCGCCTGGTGGGCGGGGCGGCCGACACGGCCGCCCGCACCCTGGCGGACGAGATCAGGTCGGCCGTGACAGGGGCGAAGGGGTCCTGACGCGCCGCAGCCCCCGGACCCGGATCGCGGCCCCGATCACGGCGAGCGCGACGGTCGCGAGCCCCGACGCGGCCAGCACCTGCCGGGGCCCGAGGAGCGCGATCAACGGGCCGCCGAGCGCGGTGCCCACCGGCCCGGCGGTCAGCAGGGCGGCGCTGCGGGCGGCGAGGACCGTGGTCAGTGAGGCGGCCGGGGTGCGTTCCTGGAAGAGGGTGTAGGACAGCGCCGTGAACGGACCGTAGATCAGGCCGCCGAGGGTGAAGCAGGCCAGGGTGACGGCCGCGGGCGCGCCGAGACCGAAGGGTACGAGCGCCAGCCCCCACCCCGCGACGATCCCCAGGGTGACCGGCCAGAGCGGGAACCGCCGCAGTGCGCCCGCGGCCAGGCCGCCCAGCACCGCCCCCGCTCCGAACAGGGTCCAGTACAGCCCGAGCAGGCCCGCCCCGGCGTGCAGGTCGTCGGTGACGTGCAACGGGAGCGCCACCTCCGCCGGCCCGTAGAGGAAGTTGAAGAACCAGGTCAGGGCCAACACACCGAGGAGCTCGGGCTGCTTGCGCAGCAGGCGCAGGCCGGCCGCCGACCGGTCGGCGTCGACCGGCGCTGCCGTCGCTGCCTTTTTGTTCTCCCCGTCCTCCCCGTTCTCCTCGCCCTTCTCGCCCGTCCGGTTCTGCCCGGCCGGCGCGCCGCGCAGCCGCCCGACCTGGGCGGCGAGCACGGCGAATGACAGCGCGTCGAGGCCGATGAGCCAGGCCGGACTGATCACCGCCGCCAGGAACCCGGCCAGGGCGGGGCCGACCACGATGGAGGCCGAGACACTGGAACTGACCAGGGCGTTGGCCGCCAGCCGCTGGTCGGGCGGAAGGATCTGCGCGAGCAGGGAGTACCTGCCCGCGTTCCCCCAGGCGTGCAGGACGGACGAGCCCGCGAGCAGGGCCACGTACAGCACCGGGTGCAGCACCCCCGCGGCCCAGGCCAGCGGAACACAGCCGAGGAGTACCGCCCGGATCCGGCTGTCGGCCGCCAGCAGCCGCCCGGCGGGAAGCCGGCGCAGCCACCGTCCGAAGAGCAGGGCTCCGGCGGCCCCCGGAAGCGCGTACGCGGCGAGCGCGGCACCCAGGAGCATCCCGGACTGCCCCGGGGGAGCGATCTCGATGGCCAGCCACGCCACGGCGACCACGCTCATCCCGTCACCGAGATCGGAGGCCGACAGCGCGGGCAGCAGCCGTCGGAAGTCGGCATGGGCGAACAGCGGCCGATAGGCCTGGGGGAGGAAGCGAGTTGTCTGTACGCGAGTCACCAGGTCAGACTCATGGTTCAAGCGCACTTGAAGTCAAGGGGGAGTGACGGGTGCGACACGTCGGGATCGGTGAGCTCGCTCGGCAGGTGGGGATGAATCCCTCGGGCCTGCGCTACTACGAGAGCGTCGGCCTGCTGCCGCCCGCCGAACGGGCCGCGGGCCGGCGTGTCTACCCGGCCGGTACCGTGCGGCGGATCGCACTGATCAAAATGGCCCAGCGGGCCGGCTTCACCCTGGCCGAGATCCGCGGCCTGCTCGACGGCGACGCCGAGCGCGGCGCCACCCGCCAGTGGCGCGCCCTCGCCGAGAGCAAGCTCCCCGAACTGGACCGGTTCATCGAGCAGACGCAGATCCTGCGGAACGCCGTGGCCGACTGTCTGGCCTGCGGATGCATGAACTTCGAGAAGTGCGCGCTGCTCTCCGCCGACGGACCCGGCGTCTGATCCGCGCGCCCGCCCCGGCTCATCGGCAGGCCCGATTCACCGGCAGGCCGGTTTACGGGCCGGTTCGACGGGCCTCTTCGGCCACTCCCGCCTCGTGCGCGGCGATCGCCGCCTCCACCCGGTTCCGCACGCCGAGCTTCCCCAGGATCGCGCTGACGTGGGCCTTCACGGTTCCCTCGACCAGCCGTAGACGAGCGGCGATCTCGGCGTTGGACAACCCGATGTCGAGCAGCGCCAGCACCTCGTTCTCCCGCTCCGTCAGCCCCGCCACGGCGTGCCGGGCCGGAACGGCGCCGGTCGTCCGCCCGCCACGCAGTCCGGCGACGACCCGGGCGGCGACCTTCGGAGAGAGGTACGCGCCGCCCGCGGCCACCGCGTGCACGCCCGCCAGCAGTTCGCGGGGGTCGTCCGCCTTGAGCAGGAATCCGCTGGCACCCTCACGCAGGGCACGGTCGATGAATTCGTCCTCGCCGAAGGTGGTCAGCATGATCACCGCCGTGCCGGGCAGTTCGTGGTGGATCCGTGCGGCCGTCGTGATCCCGTCGAGCCGTGGCATCTGGATGTCGAGCAGGGCAACGGCGGGCCGCAGCCTGCACACGGCGTCGAGGGCCTCGTGCCCGTCGGCCGCCTCGGCCACGACCTCGATCGCCGGATCCCTCGCCAGGACGGCGCGTATCCCGGCCCGCACCATCGCCTCGTCGTCCGCCAGCAGCACCTGAACCACCGGCGCAGTCTAACGGCGGTCCGTGGCCCGGCCGTTCGTCGGGGGACCCCCGACGAGCCAGGACCGGGCGGACCTGGCCGTGCTGCGCGCGGCCGTCTCCGACGCGGTCGGTCACCTGCGGGACACCATCGGCGTCCTGCGCGACGGCTCCGAAGGGCAGGAGTCCTTGGCCTCGTCCGTGGAACCGGTGGAGGAACTCGTCGCCCGGACACGGGACTCCGGGGTCGCGGTGCACCTGCGGCGGGAAGGAGCGGCCCGGGCCCTTCCCCCGCTGGTCGACCGCAGCGCGTACCGCGTGGTCAAGGAGTCACTGACCAACGCCATCAAGCACGCGCCCGGCAGCACGGTCCGCGTGAGCATCGCCCGGCAGTCGGACCGGACCGAGGTACGGGTGACCAACTCCGCCGCGCCCACCGCGCCGGCGACGAGCCCGTCGGCCGTCCCGGCGCCCGGCGCGGGGCGAGCCGCCGGGCACCGCGGCCTGACCGGCCTGCGCGAACGGGTACGGCTCCTGGGAGGAACGCTGCACGCCGCCCCGCGCGAAGGCGGCTTCGAGGTGCTCGCCACGCTGCCGGACCAGGTGCACCCGAAGCACCCGAGAAGCAGCGGGGAGCCGCAGGAGGAGACCGCCCCGGAATCGGCGCTCCGGCTCACCGTCGCCCGGCGCAGCACCCACCGCCGGTTCGTGGCCGCCTTCGCCGCACCGGTCGGGGTCGGTCTCCTGACCCTCGTCTCCTGTGCCTACCTGGCCCAGCAGCTGACGACCTGCGTGCTGCGCCCCGTGGACTTCGCCGCCCTCCGGCCCGGCCAGGAGCGGGTCGAGGTGGCCCGGCTCCTTCCGGAGCGGCAGTTCCGGTACCTACCGGACGCCGTCCGGGCGCTGCCCGTACCCGCGGGCACCGACTGCGCCTACTACCGCTCGAACGGCAACCTCCTGGACCAGGTCGACCTCTACCGACTCTGCTACGAGGGGTCGCGCCTGGTGGGCAAGGACGTGCTGCCGGGGTGACCGAGCGGGAAGCCCCGCAGGATGAGGCATGATCGGGGGATGTCTGATCGCATCATCGCCGCCTGTGACGGAGCGGCCAAAGGTAATCCCGGGCCTGCCGGGTGGGGTTGGGTCATCGCGGACTCCCAGGGACGCCCCGAGCGTTGGGAGGCCGGCCCGCTGGGGCGGGCCACCAACAACATCGGGGAGCTGACCGCCCTCCAGCGGCTGCTGGAGGCGGTGGACCCGGGCACACCCGTCGAGGTGCGGATGGACTCCCAGTACGCCATGAAGGCCGTGACGCAGTGGCTGCCGGGCTGGAAGCGCAACGGGTGGAAGACCGCCTCCGGTCAGCCGGTCGCCAACCGTGAACTCGTCGAGGCGATCGACCGCCTGCTGGCCGACCGCGACGTGACCTTCCAGTACGTTCCCGCGCACCGCGAGGACGGCGACCACCTGAACGCGATCGCGGACCAGGCGGCCAGTGACGCTGCGGTCAGGCAGGAGGCCGCCGGTACGGCCCTCGGCAGCCCGGAGATGCCGGTACCGGCTCCGGCCGCGGCCTCGCCCGCGCGCCGCAGGTCGACCGCGCCGGCGAAGCGTACGTCCGCCGGTACCGCTTCGGGCGGCGGTGGCGGATCCCGCGCGATCAAGGCGAAGTTCCCCGGCAGCTGCGCCTGCGGAAAGCCCTACGCGGCCGGTGACATGATCACCAAGAACGGCAGCCGGTGGGGCCACCAGGCCTGCGGCTCGATCTCCGAGCCATCTTCAGCATGATGGGCCACAGCGCGGCCCGCTGACCTGTCCGGCGAGGACGAGGTCGTGCATCCGGGCGATGCCCACTACCGCGATGGTCTCGCTGTGGCTACGAGGGGCCGGTTGGGTCGGCGCCTTCCCGCGCGACCCGCTGCGTGAGGGCTGTCAGGCCCCGCCGGGATGCCTGCTGCGCCTTGCCCGGGCCCTTTCGCTGCGCGACTGGCCGGGGGAGACGGTGCCTGGGCGGGCTCTACGCCCAGCACGATCGGCCGCTCCTGCCGTTCGGGGAGGAGTGGCGCCCAGGTTTCCGGCTGCTTCTGCTGCTGGATCGGCGAGAACGTTGCAGCCTTTCGAGAGGTCGCGGTCACCCGTCCCGACCGGGGCGGTCTTCCTCTTCCGCCAGGGGAGTGGCGGCCCAGCCGTGTTCCAGCAGGGTGAACAGGTCTCGCATGGTCCGGGCCGGGTCTTCGCTTGCGCGGGCGATACTGGCGGATTCCAGCGTGAAGCGTGCCAGGCCGGCGACGGCGGGGGCTTCCGGGGTGAGCCCGGTGGCCTCGGCGAGGGCGGCGGCCAGCGTTTGCTCGTGGCGCAACCACATGCGCCGGGCGTAGTCCCGCAGCGCGGGGGTGGATTCGACGAGGACGAAAGTGGGATCGTCGGTCCGCACGGCGGTTCGGGTGCGCACCATGTGGTCGCGCAGGGCGTGCAGCACGGGCCGGCCGGGGGCTCGGTCGCGAACGGCGGCGACGAGGGCGCTCTCGATGTCCGTGTCCAGGTCGAAGACGAGGGCTTCCTTGCTGGGGAAGTGCTTGAAGAGAGTGCTCAGTGAGACGTCGGCCGCCTCCGCCACCTCGCGTACACCGACGTTGTCGAAGCCGCGCTCGGTGAACAGCCGCACTGCGGCATCCGTCAAAGCCTGCCTCGTCTGGGCCTTCTTGCGTTCGCGACGTCCTGTCGTTGTCCCGGTCATTCCGTCACCTTACCCCCTTGAGAGGATTCGATCACAAAGGTCATCCGATCAAAAATCGGAGTGGTTGTACTTTTGTAGCTACTGTGCTTCTGTGGCTGGGGGCGGCTGACGCGCACCCGGCCGCCGTCACCCGGGACGCGTCCCCACATCCGAACGACTGATCCGCCATGCCCGGAACAGGGCGTCGCCACACGACACCAACACCTCCCCAACCTCTGAACGGAGCGTGACCTTCATGTCCACCACCGCACGTATTGCGATCGCCGGCGCCGGCCTCGGCGGCCTCATCTGCGCGCGCGTCCTGCAACAGCACGGCGTGCCGGTCACGGTCTTCGAGCGCGAACCCGCCCCCCACTCCCGCTCACAAGGCGGCACTCTCGACATCCACGAAGACACCGGCCAGGCAGCCCTGCGCGCCTCCGGCCTGTTCGACCAGTTCCTGTCCCTGTCCCGGCCCGAGAGCCAGGAGTGGCGCCTGTACGACCGCCACGCGACCCTGATACGCCACGACCAGGCAGGCGAGGGCGACCTGAGCAGGCCCGAGATCGACCGCGGTCAGCTGCGCGCGCTCCTGCTGGACTCCCTCGCCCCCGGCACGGTCCGCTGGGGCCACTCCGTAGAGGCCGTCACCCCATTACCCCGGGGCACCGCCCGCCTCCACCACCACCACCACGACCGCACGGGCGAAGACTTCGACCTGGTCATCGGCGCCGACGGAGCCTGGTCCCATGTACGCCCCGCGCTTTCCGACGCCCAACCCACCTACGCCGGTGTCACGTTGGTGGAAACTCACTTCGACGACGTCGACCGCCGTCACCCCGGAATCGCTCACCTGGTGGGTCGCGGCACCATGTCGGCCAAGGCGGGCCGCCGCAGCCTGGTGCTGCAGCGAAACAGCAACGGACACGTGCGCGGCTACATCAACTTCCGCGGCCCCCAGGACTGGCACGCCGGCCTCGACCTCACAGACACCCGAGCAGTAGGCGCGCGCCTCCTCGCCCAGTACCAGGGCTGGCACGAGAGCCTGCTGGACATCCTCCGCCACAACGAGGGCGGTTTCATCAACCGGCCCGTGTTCGTCCTGCCCGTTCACCACTCCTGGCAGCGCGTCCCCGGCATCACTCTGCTCGGCGACGCCGCCCACTTGATGCCACCCGTCGGCGTCGGCGCCAACCTCGCCCTGCTCGACGGCGCCGAACTCGCCCAAGCCGTCATCGACCACCCCACCATCGACCAGGCTCTCGACGCCTACGAAAGCGTCATGCTGCCCCGCGCCGGCGACAACGCCAAGACCGCCCAGCAGATGCTCACCACCCTCATGCCCGACACCGACTCCGACGACGCGGCCTTCCCCGACAGCCTCTGGCCGGCCAACACCCTCCCCGACTCGCACCCCGCTCACACCGACCGAGCTCGGCCGACGGGACCGCCACCAGGAGAGCTCGCGGCGTCGGATGGGTCCGCATGAGTGCTTCAGCCCGCGAATTCCGCCAGGTGAAGCGCTCGGCCCTCACCCTGAGAACGAACAGAGCGGATCTCTCCGTCACCGGAGACCGCTGGACCTCCAGCGCGCCGCTCGGGCCATTCGGATGTCGGCCCTCGCCGTCCGAGAAACGCGTCAAGCGGTAACTGACAGTCCTGTCGGGCTCTCGAGGCCGCCCCTCCTGGGCTCATGTTCCGGCTTCGGCGGGGCCGTTGCCCGGCCGAAGCTACGAACTAGGGTGAGCTCATGGATCTACAGGGCGACCTCATGAAGCACCCGCACGAGGCCTACCAGCACCTGCGCGACACTGCGCCGGTACAGCGCATCGCAGGACCCACCGGCGAACCGGCATGGCTTGTCACCCGGTACGACGACGTACGCTCGGCCCTTGCGGATCCACGGCTCTCCCTCGACAAGACCAACGCCGCAGAAGGCTCGTACCGTGGCCTGTCCCTGCCGCCGGCCCTGGACGCCAACCTCTTGAACATGGATCCTCCCGACCACACCCGCATACGCAAGCTCGTCAGCCGCGCCTTCACACCCCGGCGCGTGGACGCGCTGCGCGCCCCGATCCGGCGGACCGCGGACGGGCTGTTGGACGTGCTCGGCACAGAGGGCCGAACCGACCTCATCGCCGCATACGCCGCCCCACTGCCGATCACCGTCATCTGTGACCTCCTCGGGATCCCGGACGACCATCGCAAGGACTTCCGCGCCTGGACCGACGAGCTGATCGCACCGGACCCCAGCCGCCCACAGGCCGCCAAGCAGGCGATCGGCGCCATGCTCGCCTTCTTCACCGAGCTCATCGCGCACAAGCGTCGGCACCCTGCCGACGACCTGCTCTCCGACCTGATCGAGGTTCGCGACAGCGACGGCGACCGGCTCAGCGAGGACGAACTGACCTCGCTCGCCTTCCTCATCCTCGGCGCCGGATACGAGAACACCGTCCAGCTCATCGGAAATGCCGTACACGCACTCCTGGGTCATCCCGAGCTTCTGGCACGCCTGCGTAGGGACCCGTCGAAGCTCCCCGAGGCAGTGGAGGAACTGGCGCGCTACGAGGGGCCGGCGCTTCTGGCGATCCGCCGCTTCCCCACCGAGGACGTGACGATCGGAGGGGTATCCGTCCCTGCCGGGGAAACCGTCCTGCTGTCGCTGTCCGCGGCCAACCGTGATCCCGCCCGCTTCTCCCACCCCGAGCGGCTCGACGTGGACCGCGACGCCTCCGGGCACCTGGCGCTGGGCCACGGCATCCACTACTGCCTGGGCGCACCGCTGGCCCGGGCCGAGGTCGAGATCGCGCTGGCCGCACTCCTTGAGCGGTTCAGCAGTCTGACTCCGGCCGAGCCCGAACCCCGGTGGCGACCGTCCCTGCGTGCCCGTGGCCTGCTCGAGCTGCCGGTGGAGTACAAGATCGCGGGGCCGCGCGCGTAAGAACGGCACGCCGGCGCCACTCCTGAAGTGAGTGAGGGCCGTCCATCCCGTGGAGCGACACGATGCCGATGGGCCTCCGCGCCTCGCGTGACACCTTCAGTGACGGCGCCCGGAGCCGGCCGCTGCGGCCGGCGGGTCGCAGCTTCCCGTAGACGCGGCACACAGGGCCCGGCCCGAAGGCCGGCCCCTACCACCCGTGCCCCCTGCGGTGGGTGGTGGCGCTGACGACGTGCACAACAACTCCCTGAGCAGTGACGGAGCTCCCGTGTCCCTCATCACCGAATACAGCACCACCGCCCGACCGGACCGCGGGATCGTGGAGGTCTACGACTCTGACGCCTACCTCGGCGACGACGAGGCGTTGCAGCGGTCAAGGACCCAGGTGGTCGCCGGAAACGGCTACCACCTCTACCTGCACAGCCTTCAGCCCGACATCGAAGTGCAGGTCACCATCAGGGTCTGGGAAACCCCTCAGAAACCCCTGGAGGGGGCTGAGGGCACGGTCCCTGTCACCCTGGAATCGGAGACAGGCCAACTCGTCGTCAACCAGTTCACCTTCGGGCCGGCGGGCATGATGGACCTGCCGCGCCCCGGTGTCTACGAGGGGCACGCGGCATGGAGCGGACGAGACGCCACGGCCGCCTACTACGACACGTGCCTCCGGCGGGCTGTCGATGAGCAATGGGGCGCGGAACAGATCGGAGCGGCATGGAAACAGTGCTCCACGACTGAGCACTACACGCTCGACCTCTGGTTCGTCAGAGAAGTGGACCTCCTCTTCGGCTGACGTCCGTCGGCGTCAGCGGCTCACCGTGACCAGCAGTTATGGGACAGTCCTCAAAGACGGTGGACGCGTAGGTACTCCACCTCGTAGGACATCTGCGAGACGCCCGGGGCGGGCGCCGGGTGGTAGCGGCCGGCGCACACGGACAGGTTGACGATGAGGTACGCACGCCAGTTGCGCCCGACGCCCCGGCGGTCGGCGAAGACCCGGGTGCCGTTGACCCACCACACCACCGAGCGCGTCCCGAACTCGACCTTGAGGTCCACCCAGGCGCCGGGGGCGATGGAGGAGTCCCGGTGGTAGCGCGAGCCGCCCTTGACGTGGTTGGAGAGTTCGAGCAGGTCGGGGTTGTCGGGGTGGTACTCGAAGATGTCGATCTCGTTGCCGCCGTCCCGCCAGGTCCAGATCGCCGGCCAGGCCCCGATCTCGGCGGGCAGCCGGACCCGGGACTCCAGCACGTCACCGGCCCGCACCATGAACGCCTCTTCGCTGCCCTCGGTGGTCAGCAGGCCGGCGTTCCACTTGCCGTCCGGGCGGCGGGTGGCGCGGAAGGTGCCGGTCCGGCTGTAGGAGGGGTCGGCCACCAGGTAGTCGAGCTTGTTGTCACCGGTGTTGGTGGGGCCGCCGTTCGGATAGGCCCAGGACCGGCCGGCCACCCATTGGGAGGTCGACTGGAAGTTCGCGGTGAAGATCGGGGCCCGGGCGCTCAGCGGCGTGGCCCCGTCGTCGGGGGTACCGGTGGAGCGTCCTGTGAGTCGTCGGAGCCAGTTGAGAACCTGAGTGAGCACGAGCGGCCCCTTCCCATGTGTGGAAGCCTCCTCGAGCATGCCCGGTTGCGGTGCGTTACATACCGGTGGACCGGTTTGTCTTTGGCCTGCATCGTCATGTAATAATCATTGTGCGATTATGCCTATTACATGTGAGGGTGGGCTCCGCGAGGACCGCCCGAGTCCGGGTGGCCGACTCGGAGAACCGAACGAGGAGTTGCACCGATATGTGGAAGTGTGAGCGTGTCATCGGCGCCGACCTGGACGTCGACGAGGTCCTCGGCGTCTACCGTGCGTCCACCCTCGCCGAGCGCCGTCCCGTGCACGACGTCGAGCGCTTCACCCGGATGCTGGCCGGAGCCAACCTCGTCGTCGTCGCCCGTGCCGAGGACGGCCGGCTCATCGGCATCGCCCGCTCGATCACCGACGGCGCGTACTCGACCTACCTGGGCGATCTCGCCGTCGACGTCGCCTACCAGGGGCAGGGTGTGGGCCGCGAACTCATCCGCGTGACACGGGAAGAGGCGCCCGAGGCGAAGCTGATCCTGCTCGCCGCGCCGGCCGCGGTCGACTACTACCCGCACATCGGCTTCACCCGCCACGAGTCCGCCTGGACCCTCGACCGCCTGCAGTGAGCCGACGAGTGGCGTCAACCCACCTTTGCCGTAAGCCAGTTAAGCGCCTCCACGGCGGGGTACCATCCGTGCCGTGGAGGGACTGGTAGGACAGAGCAGAGGGAAGGCCGGCCTGCGCGCCTGGGGCTGCGCGATGGCGGGCTTGTTCCTCATCGCGGGGTGCGCGGACGACGGTACGCCGAAGGGCGCCGCGTCGAGCGGCACCCCGGGCACGTCGGCCACACCGTCGAGCACGGGCGGCTCAGGCACGAGCGGTACGGGCGGGAGCACCCCGGCCGCCCGGCCCGGTGCTTCCACCGCCATCCCGATGCCCCCGCTCGACGAGTCCAAGCAGCCGAAGACGGCCGCCGAAGCCCGCGACCTCCTCGGCCGCATCATCATCGCCGAGCAAAACCTCGGGCCCCAGGTCGTGCGCAGCACCCCGTTCGAGAGCGATCCCGGCCGCTGGCCCGTGCTCGACGAGGCCTGCGTCTGGCAGACCGAGGGCCTGCCGGACGACGTACTCGCCACCAGCACCCGCCACTTCCACATCCCGGCCAAGGACGGCCGCGGCCGCGTGCGGATCAACGCCACGGTCACCATCCACCACAACCGTGAGGAATCCGGTTGGGAGACCGCCCGCGCCATGGAAGAGGTGCTGCGGTGCCCGGACCAGAAGCTGCGGGAGGGCGAGGAGCTGAAGCGCCTGTGGGGCGGCGTCCTCTACCTCGGCGAGCAGATGAACGGCTGGACCGAGGACGCCTTCTCCGAGTCCGGCGACTACGTCGACGCGCAGGACGGTGGGCCCTACCCCTACATCTGGTCCCAAGCCCAGTTCGGACCCGTCACCATGGCCATCTCCGCCAAGGCCGGGCAAGGCGTCGCGCATGACGACCTGACCGCCTTCGTGGCCCAGGGCACCAGCGTGATGATGATCCAGGCCAAGCAGGAGCTCGGAAAGGCGGCGGGCTGATGGAGCCGCTCCAGCCCTCGGACCCGTCCCGGATCGGCGGCCACCGGCTCCTCGGGCGCCTCGGCGCCGGCGGCATGGGCGTCGTCTACCTCGGCCGGACCGACGACGGCGCGCTCGCCGCGGTCAAGGTGATCCGCGCGGAGTACGCCGAAGAGGCCGACTTCCGGGCCCGGTTCCGCCGCGAGGCCGAGATCGCCGCCGAGGTGGACAGCCCGTGGGCCGTCCGCGTCACCGGCGCCGACCCGGACGCCTCCGAACCGTGGCTCGCCACCTCCTTCGTCGCCGGACCCTCCCTCGCCGAGGCAGTGGCCGCCCACGGCCCGCTCCCGCTGCGCGCCGTACGCATCCTCGGCAAGGCCCTGGCCAAGGCTCTCGGAGTGATGCACGAGCAGGGCCTCGTACACCGCGATGTGAAGCCCGGCAACGTCCTCCTCGGCATGGACCGGCCCCGGCTCATCGACTTCGGGATCGCCCGCGGCGGCGAGCACACCGCCCTGACCTCCGCCGACGCGGTACTCGGCACCCCCGGCTTCCTCTCGCCCGAGCAGGCCGAGGGCCGCCCCGCCGAACCGGCCGGCGACGTCTTCTCGCTCGGCTGCCTCCTCGCGTACGCCGCCACCGGACGGCTGCCCTTCGGAACCGGCACCGTGGACGCGGTGCTCTACCGCACGGTCCACGACGAGCCCGACTTCGGCCCCGAGGTCCTCGCGGACCCCGAACTCACCGCACTGCTGCGCACCTGCGTCGCCAAACACCCCGACATCCGCCCCGGCGCGAGCGAGTTGGACGCGGCACTGACCGAGGACACGCCGGGGGAGGGCACCGACTGGCTGCCCGACCCGGTCGTCGCCACCATCGCCGAACGCGCCGCCGCGCTGCTCGCCCTGCCGGGCATCGACGAGACCGTCGCCGACCCGGACGCCGCCCCCGCGCCCGGCACGGCCGCGCCGGCGCCCTCCCGCAGAAGGTTCCTCGCCCTCGCCTCCGGCGGCGCCGTGCTCGCGGCCGGCGGCGGCCTCGCCGCCTGGCTGGCGCTGCGCGATCAGGACGAGCCCAGGAGCTCCGCCGGGGACGCCCCGCGACAGTGGGTGATCGGTGTGCACGCCGATCTCTCCGGCCCGCAGAAGGCCGCCGGACAGGCCCAGGAGCGTGGGGTGCGCCTCGCCGTCGACGCCTTCAACTCCCGCAAGGACAAGCCCTTCACGCTCACCGTCGTCACCGCCGACGACGCCGGGAAGGCGGACCGATCGGCGGCCGCCGCCACCGGACTCATCGCCGACCGGGACCTGTTCGCCGTGGTCGGCCCCACCGGCAACGACTCCGTCATCCCGTGCCTCGAACTCTACGGCGAGGCCTCCGTACCCCTCGTGACCGTGTCCGCCCTGGCGACCACCTTCAGCATCACCGACCGGCGCAGTTTCTTCCAGAGCTGCCCGATCTCCTCGGCCCAGGCCGCCGTGGTCAACCTGCAGCTCGCCGGGAAGCAGGGCGTCCGGCGGTTGGGCATCCTCAACGATCGCGGCGGGGACACGGACACCTGGCAGGCCGCCCAGCTCGTGAGCCGCACCATCGGCTACTTCGCCCCCGAGGCCACCTACTACGGTCGCGTCGTCCCCCGCGGAACCACCGACCTGGCCCCCGTCATCACCGACCTGCTCGCGCACGGCGTCGACGGTTTCTTCTACACCGGTACCCCGGCCGGCGGGGCCGAGGTCGCCGGGCTGCTGGCCGCCGCCGGTTTCAAGGGCCCCCGGGCTGCCGACTACACCATCGCCGGCCCCGAGTTCCTCGGCGCGGCCGGTCCGGCCGCCGAGGGCTGGCAGTTCTTCACGCCGTACACCGGGCCGGAGGCCCCCGAGGTCGCGGAGGTGACCCGCGCCCACCGGGCGGCGTACGGGTCGGCCCCCGACATCTGGACCGCGGAGGCCTTCGACGCCACCCGCCTGATCATCGACCGGCTGGCCGCCACCGCGGCGGGCGGTCGGCGCCCGACCCGTGCCGCGCTGCTGACCGCGCTCGGCCAGGGCACCTTCCAAGGCCTGACCAAGGCGTACACCTTCGACGATGGAGGGCATGTCAAGGGCAACACCTACTTCACGCACACGGTGGAAGGGGGCCGGATGCGCTACGTCGGCCCGGCCCTCCAACCCGCGGCGGGATAACCCCGGATGCGCCCCCTCACCCCCGCCGATCCGGCCGCGATCGGCGGCAACCGGCTGCTGGGGCGGCTCGGTTCGGGCGGCATGGGCACCGTGTACCTCGCCCGGTCCGCCGCCGGCACCCTGGTCGCCGTCAAGGTCATCCGCGCCGACCACGCCGCGAACCCGGACTTCCGAGCCCGGTTCCGGCGCGAGGTGGAGGCCGCCGGGCAGCTGACCGGGCGCTGGGTGGTCCCGGTCGTCGCCGCCGACCCGCAGGCGCGCGAGCCCTGGCTGGCCACCCCCTACGTCCCCGGCCCCTCCCTGTCCGAGGCCGTGGGAGGGTACGGTCCGCTGCCCGTCCGGGCGGTGCGGACCCTGGGCGCGCGGCTCGCCGAGGCCCTGGCCCAGGTGCACGCCGCCGGGCTGGTCCACCGTGACGTCAAGCCGGGCAACATCCTGCTCGCCCCGGACGGGCCCCGGCTGATCGACTTCGGGATCGCGCGAGCCGAAGGCGCGGTCACGCTGACCGCCGTGGACGCCGTCCTCGGCACCCCGGGCTACCTGGCACCGGAGCAGGCCCGCACGGACGGCGTCACAGCCGGCGCCCCCAGCGACATCTTCTCCCTCGGCTGCGTCCTGGCGTACGCGGCCACCGGGCACGGCCCCTTCGGCGGCGGGCACGCGGCCGCCGTGGTCTACCGCACGGTGCACGACGAGCCCGAACTCTCCCAACTTCCGGTGGAGTTGCTCGACACCGTGCTGGCCTGCCTGGCGAAGGACCCGGCGGCCCGGCCGACCCCGGACGCGCTGCGCCTCGTACTCGGCGACGGCTTGCCGAGCCCGGACGGCGAGGACTGGCTGCCGCCCCCGCTGCCCCGCCTCATCGCCGAGCGTTCCACCCGGGCCCTGGACCTGCCCGCCCCGGAACCTACCCGGATCGACGCGCCGGAGGCGGCCGTACGGGGGCTCACCCGCAGAAGACTGCTCGGGGCCGGCGCCGGCCTGGCCGTCATCGGCGCGCCCGTCGCCTGGTTCACCACCCGCGGCCGGGCCCGCGGCACGACCGCGCCGCCCGCCCGCGAACTCGCCACCCACACCCTCGCCCTCCAGGCCGACATGACCGGGCCCGGCAAGCAGACCGGCCAGGCCCACGAGCGCGGCATGAAACTGGCGGTGGAGCGGCACAACAGCCGGCCGGACGCCGCGTTCCGGTTGGCCTTGCGCGTCGCCGACGACGGCGGGGACGCCACGCGCGCCGCGCAGGTCGTCAAGGAGTTGGCCGCCGACCCCGCGGTGGTCGCGCTCGTCGGCCCCACCTGGGACGCGGCGGTGCCCGAGCTGGCCGTGCGCTGCGACGCGGCCGAACTCGTCCTGCTGCTGGTGTCCGTCGACAGTCCCGAGAACGCCGCCACCCGGGAGAACTGGCGCACGATGGTCGCCACCCGCCCGGCCGGCGACCAGCTCGCCCTCCCGGTGATCGACTACTTCACCCGGATCCGCCCCATCCGCCGCACGGGCCTGGTGGAGGACGCCGAGGGCGGCGAGCCCGCCTTCCTGCTCGTCCGCTCCCTGCAGCAGAACCCGCCGAAGGAGGGCACGCTCAGCGTCCACCGGATCCCGGAAGGCGGGTCCGACTTCGCCGGCGTCGTACGCGGGCTGATCGAGGCCGGGGCCGAGGGTGTCGTCTACGCCGGCACCTCACCGCAGCGCGCGGCCCGGATGGCCCGCGCTCTGACCGAGGGCGGGTTCCAGGGTCGGCGGATGGGCATCCAGCACGCGATGGAACCGGCGTTCCTCACGGACGCCGGTCCGGACGCCGAGGGCTGGCTGTTCAGCTCCCTGTTCACCGACCCGACGGCCGTCCCCGCGGCCGCCGAGTTCGTCGCCGCCCACCGCGCCGCGTACGGGGAAGCGCCCGCCCGCTGGGCCACCGAGGCCTACGACGCCGTGGGCCTGCTGGCCGCGGCCCTGACCGGGCTGGGGGAGGAGGGCCGGGACCGGGCGGGCGTGACCCGCCGGATCTTCCGGACGGCCCACGAGGGCCTGGCCAAGCCGCTGTCCTTCGACTCCAACACGCACGTCCTGAACAGAGCCCGCACCGGCCACCTCTACCGGGTCGAGTCCGGTGCGTACCGGTACCTGGGCATCTACCCGGACGTGAAACCGGAGTCCACGCCGTGAACGGGGGCCAAGGGGTGCCTACTCGAACCGGGTGGTGTCGCCCGCGCCCCGGCGTACGATCTCGGCCTCACCGCCGGAGAAGTCGATCACGGTGGTCGGCTCCGTACCGCAGTCACCCGAGTCCAGCACGGCGTCCACCTCGTGGTCGAGCCGCTCCTTGATCTCCCAGCCCTGCGTCATCGGCTCGGGCTCGTCGGGCAGCAGCAGGGTGCTGGAGAGCAGCGGCTCGCCCAGCTCGGCGAGCAGCGCCTGCGTGACGACGTGGTCGGGGATGCGGACTCCGACCGTCTTCTTCTTCGGGTGCAGCAGTTGGCGCGGCACCTCCGAGGTCGCGGGGAGGATGAAGGTGTAACTGCCGGGGGTCGCCGCCTTGATGGCACGGAACACGTCATTGTCGATCTGGACGAACCGGCCCAGCTGCGCGAAGTTCTGACACACCAGGGTGAAGTGGTGACGGTCGTCCAGGTGACGGATCGACCGGATCCGGCTGATGCCGTCGCGATTGCCCAGCTGGCAGCCCAGCGCGTAGCAGGAGTCGGTCGGGTACGCGACGAGCTTCCCACCGCGGATCATGTCGACCACGCTGTCGATCGTGCGCCGCTGGGGATTCTCGGGGTGAACATCGAAGTATTTCGCCATCCGCCGAGCGTACGCGGTCGGGACCCCGGCGCCGGTACGGCCGACCCGTACGCCGAGGCGCGGCCTGCCCCGTCGGCGGATCCACCTGCGGACCTGCCCGCCGGGACGTGGCGGACGGGTGCGACGGTGCGCGGATGCGCACGCCGAACGAACTGATCGACGTCGACCGTCCCGCCTGGCCCGAACTGAGCGCGGACATCGACGCGGCGGCCCTTCCGGTCGAGGTGCCGCCGGTCGATCCCGCCCTCGCCGGGGCGTCGCTCCCGCAGTCGCAGGTCACGGCGCGCTCGTAGCGGGGCGCGGTGGTGCTGCACTGTGGCGGCCTGATTCTGGGCGACGTGCTCGGCGGGGTCTTCGCCCTGAACGGCGCGCGACCCGCCGACAGCGGCCGCCCCAGGGGACCGGGTGAGATCATCCACTTCGCCCCCGACGCGGGCGCACTCTGACGGGTCCGGGCTCTCGCGGGGGCCGAAAGTGGACTTTCGGCAGTGCCGCCGGGCCGTGGGAGTTCCGTAGGGTCGGGTGCGTGAGATCAGTGATCATCAAGCCTTCGGTGCCGCAACCGGTCGTGTCCGCAGGGCTGTTCAGCGCAGTGGTCGCCGCCGTCGGCGCGAGCGTGACCGACCTGTGGTGGGGGATCCCGGCGGCGCTCTGCGCGTACGTCGCCGGCCGCGGGCCGGGGCCGGGCCGGAACGCGGCGGTGGCCTTGGCCGTGCTGCTCGTGGCGGCCGTGTCGACCCTGCTCCTGGTGCCCGAGTGGCTCGGGTGGGCGACCCGGTTCGTCCTGACGCTGCTCTGCACGGCGATGCTGCCGTGGTTCGCCGGCCGGTTCCTGCGCCAGTACCGCGAACTGGTGCGCGCCGGGTGGGAGCGGGCCGCGCGGCTGGAGCGGGAACAGCGGCTGCTCGCCGAGCAGGCCCGCCTGCGCGAACGGACCAGGATCGCACAGGACATGCACGATCTTCTCGGCCACGAACTCAGCCTGATCGCCCTGTCGGCGGGAGCGTTGCAGCTGGCGACCGGCCTCCCCGAGGCCCACCGCACCGCCGCGCGGGACATCCGGTCCAGGGCGGGCGCCGCCGTGGAGCGACTCGGCGAGGTGATCGGCGTCCTACGCGAACCGTCGGACCCGCAACCCGGTCCGGGGAGCGGATCGGCGACCGGGTTCGGCGGGATCGAGGGCCTGGTGGACCGGGCAGTGGGAGCGGGACTCGACGTCCGGCTGCGGGTGGAGGGCGCACCACCGGCGGCCGGTGCGCCGCGGCGGGCCGTCGACCGGGCGGCGTACCGGGTCGTCCAGGAGGCGCTGACGAACGTCGCCAAGCACGCGCCCGACTCCCGAGCCATCGTCCGCGTCCGGCACACGGCGGACTCGGCGGACTCGGCGGACGGGGCGGACAGGGCGGACGCGGCGGGCGCGGCGGACAGGGCGGGTCGGACCGTGGTCGCCGTGACCAACGGCCCGGTCCGCCCGGCAGCCTCCGCAGGCGTCCCCGGCGTCCCCGGCGTCCCCGGCGTCCCCGGCGTCCCCGGCGTCCCCGGCGTCCCCGGCGTCCCCGGCGAGACCGACCGACTCGGTCTCATCGGCCTGGACGAACGGGTCCGGCTGGCCGGCGGCACCTTCACCGCGGGCCCCGACGGCGACGGCTTCGCCGTCCGTGCCGAACTCCCGCACCGGCCCGGCGCGGCCCCACCGAGCCCCACCGGCCCGGCCCGCCCCACCGACGTACTGCCTCCGGAGCACCGCAGCGCGCGCCGCCGACTGCGCCGCACCGCCACCGCAGCCGTGCTGGTGCCGCTGTGCACCGCGGCCGTGCTCATCCTCGGGGTGCGGGGTTGGGACACCGTGACGGCCCGGCGGTCGGTCCTCGCCCCGCAGGACCACGCCCGGATCGGTGTCGGGCAGACCCGCGCCGAGGTGGCGCCGTACCTGCCGCCACGGCAGACGACCCGCCGGCCGGCCGTCCCCGCCCCCGGACCGGCCGGTGCCGCCTGCGAGTACTACGTACAGACCGCCGACCCCTTCGACGACCGCTCGGGGGACATCTACCGGCTCTGCTTCCGGGCCGGCCGGCTCGTCTCCACCGACACCTTCACCGGGAAGGACGTCCGATGATCCGGATCCTGATCGCCGACGACGAGCCGATGATCCGCGCGGGCGTCCGCGCCGTCCTGGCCGCCGATCCCGGCATCACCGTCGTCGCCGAGGCCGCCGACGGCCACGAGGCGGTACGGCTCGCGCAGCGCCACCGCCCGGACGTGGCCGTCCTGGACATCCGGATGCCGGGGACGGACGGCATCACGGCCGCCGCCGAGATACGAAGGACCGTACCGGCGACGGGAGTCGTGATGCTGACGACCTTCGGCGAGGACGACTACATCCTGCGCGCGCTCGGCGAGGGCGCCACCGGCTTCCTCGTCAAGTCCGGCGATCCGGAGGAACTGCAAGCCGGTGTGCGGGCGGTCGCCGACGGCGCCGCCTACCTGTCACCGAAGGTCGCCGCCCGCGTCGTCGCCCATCTCGCGGCCGACGGCGCGGGCGCCCGGGCGGGCCGCCGCTTTGCCGCCCGGGCCCGCGTCGACGCCCTGACCCCGCGCGAACGCGACGTCCTGGGCCTCCTCGGCGGCGGACTGTCCAACGGGCAGATCGCGCGCCGCCTGCACCTGGCCGAAGGGACGGTGAAGGCCCACGTCAGCTCGATCCTCGCCCGCCTCGGCGTCGACAACCGGGCCGCCGCGGCGGTGGTGGCCCACGAGGCCGGAGCGGTCCCGGCGCCGTCCGGGGACCGGGCGCCGGAAGAGGAGCGCTGACCCCGCGCGTGCGACCACGGGCAGCAGGAGGATCCGTACGGTCACCACGGCGCTCGCCCCGAGCGCCGCGCCCGCCAGGACGTCGTGCGGATAGTGCACGCCCACCAGGACCCGCAGCAGGGCGGCGGCCGCGGCCACCGGCAGCGCCAGGGCCGCGAGCCGGGGGCGTAGGAGGGTCACCCCGACCGCCAGCGCGGCGGCCAGGGCGGCGTGATTGCTCGGGAACGACCAGTCACCCGGCGCGGGACACGGCGCGACCGCCAGAGCCCCGGCCACGGCCCGGCACGGCCGTTCCTCGTCGACCAGGAGCTTCAGTGCCTCGCTGAGCGCGTAGGCGGTCACGGTCCCGGCGACCGCGACGGCCGTCCCGGCCAGACCCGGCACGTCACGGCGCCGCAGGGCGGACAGGCCCGTCCGGAGCAGCAGCAGGCCCAGGAGCAGCACGGTGCCTTCGCTCGCCGCCTCCAGCGCCGTCCCGGCCCAGGCCGGCCAGTCGTCCGCCACACTCCGGGCGAGCGACCGGTAGGCCGACGCCGAGACGCCCCGTGTGACGTGCGCCGGTTCGTTCGTGCCCAGCACGCCGCCGGGCGCCGCCCAGATGACGGCCGCGGCGCCCGCCCCTGCTGTCGCGGCGGCGAGCGGCAGCCGTCGGGCCCATCCATATCGGGTGTTCGATTCCATGGGGGCGACCGTAGGAACGCCGGGGCCCGTCCGCCCCGGCCGAACGGCTGCTCCGGACCCCGCCGAAGGTCAGGGTTGCGGGGCCCGTCGTTCCGTGCGTGCGAGCACGTGGCGGGCGCGTCGCCGTCCCGGCGCGGACGCTCCGGACGCTGCCGGGCGGGTTCGGGGGCACGATGAGAGGAAGCCGTACGCCTCGAACCGCCCCACGGCGGGTGGCGGCGGGCGGCGCCGGGCCGACGATGCCGGAAGGAGCGTCGCCGATGGGAGCGATCGACGGGTCGGGGACCGGTGGGCTCAGGCCCGGCATGTCCGGGGTCACCCCGCCGAGCGGATTGCTCGACGTCCTGAACGTCGCGGCGGTCGTCCTCGACTCCGAAGGGCGGGTCGCCCTGTGGAGCCCGCAGGCCGAGCAGCTGTTCGGCTGGACGGCCGCGGAGGCGCTGGGCCAACCCGCTGCCCGGCTGCTGGCCGCCAAGGAGCACGTAGGCCTGGTCACGGAGCTGTTCGCCCGCGTCATGGGCGGCGCGGGCGACTGGGCGGGCGCCTTCCCGGTACGCCGCAGGGACGGCACCACGCGCCTGGTCGAATTCCGCAACATGCGGCTGCTCGACGAGCACGGGGACATGTTCGCCCTGGGCATCGCGACCGACCGCACCCGGCTGCGCCAGCTGGAGCGCGACCTCGCCCTGTCCGCGCGCCTGGTGGCCCAGTCCCCGATCGGCCTCGCCGTCCTGGACACCGAGCTGCGGTACGTGCTCGTCAACCCGACCCTGGAGCGGATCAACGGGCTGCCCGCCGAGCAGCACATCGGCCGGGGCGTCCGCGAGGCGCTGGCCTTCCTCGACGACGCGGAGGCCGCCGAATCGGCGATGCGCCAGGTCCTGGCCACCGGAACGCCGCTGCTCGAACAGTTCACAGCCGGCCGCACCCACGGCGGAGACCGCACCGAACACGCCTGGTCGGTGTCGTACTACCGACTGGAGGACGCCACCGGCCGGGTCCTGGGCCTCGCCACCTCCGTGGTGGACGTCACCCAGAGTCACCGGGCGGCCATCGAGATCGCCCGCAGTCGCCGCCGGCTCGCGCTCATCGCGGACGCCACCGTCCGCATCGGCACCACCCTCGACCTCGACCAGACCGCCCGCGAGCTCGCCGACGTCGTCGTCCCCGAGCTCGCCGACATCGCCGCCGTCGACATCCTCGACTCCGTCCTCGAAGGCCGGCCGACCTTGCGGTCCTCCGCCCACGAGCCCGCGGTGTTCCGCGCCCTGGCCCTCGCGGCCGCCTACCCCAGCGACGCCGTACGCGCCGCAGACCCGCCCGGCGACATCGCCCGCTACGCCGCGGACCGGCTGGTCACCCAGTCCGTGACGACCGGCCACCCCGTCCTCGTCGCCCACGTGCAGGCCCAGGACATCTCGCGCATCGCCCGCGACAGCACCGCCGCCGACCTCCTGAGCCGCGCCGGCCTGCGCTCCTACCTGGCCGTGCCGCTGATCGCCCGCGGCGAGGTGCTGGGCGCCCTCGACCTCAAACGCACCCGCAACCCGCTGCCGTTCAACGACGACGACATCGTGCTCGCGGGCGAACTCGCCGCCCGCGCCGCCGTGTGCATCGACAACGCCCGCTGGTACCGCAACGCGCACCACACCGCCCTCGCCCTCCAGCACCACCTCCTGCCCCACCACCCGCCGCCCACACCGGGCCTGGAGGTGGCCTACCGCTACCGGCCGGCCGCGGCCAGCAGCGAGATCGGGGGCGACTGGTTCGACGCCATCGCCGGACCGGACGACACCACCGTCCTCGTGGTCGGGGACGTCATGGGCAGCGGCATCAACGCCGCCGCCAGCATGGGACAGCTGCGTACGGCCACCCGCACCCTCGCCGAACTCGCGCTCGACCCGCCCCAGGTGCTCCACCAGCTGGACCACACCACCGCCGCACTGGAGGAGACCATCGCCACGTGCGTCTACGTCGTCTACGACCCGCACGCCGCCGAGTGCCGGGTCGCCCTCGCCGGACACCTGCCCCCGGTCCTCATCCGCGCCGGCCGGCAGCCCAGGCTCCTGGACCTGCCCACCGGCGCCCCGCTCGGCGTGGGTGGCATCCCCTTCGAGTCCACGGCC
Organism: Streptomyces sp. BF23-19; assembly: GCF_041106355.1. Classification (NCBI taxonomy): domain Bacteria; kingdom Bacillati; phylum Actinomycetota; class Actinomycetes; order Kitasatosporales; family Streptomycetaceae; genus Streptomyces; species Streptomyces sp. BF23-19. Next base: position 127,203 of record NZ_JBGBPT010000003.1, read on the forward strand.
ATCGCCATGGACCCCGGAGACCAGCTCGTCCTCTACACCGACGGACTGGTCGAGACCCGGGACCAGCCCATCGACGAACGCCTCGACCTCCTGCTGACCCTGCTCGCCGACACCGGACGCCCGCTGGAGGAGACCTGCGACCGTCTCCTGGACTCCCTGCGCCGCACGGACGACCACGACGACGTCGCCCTGGTCATCGCCCGCGCCCGGACCCTCCCGACCGGCTCGGCCCAGGCACCGCGGTAGGCCGGGCACGGCGCCCTCCCGCCGGCGACCGCGGACCGGTCCGGCCGACTGTTATCGTCCGAGGTATGCCCGAGCTCATAAGCCCCAGCCCTCACCTGCACACGTCCTGGCTCGCCGCGCAGCGGGAATGGGGACCCGACGCCCACATGGACGGCGGCGGGCTCGGCTCCGACGACGAGGTGGACACCCCGGAGGGCTTCGCGGCCTGGGTGGAGCGACTGCGCCGCTGCTCGGACCGCACCCTGCCGGTCGACCACGGCCGGGTCCACGCGACGTACTGGTGGATCGCCGAGGGCGACACGTACCTGGGCGCGATCGACCTCCGGCACTACCTGAACGGCTTCCTTCTCGACGCGGGCGGCCACATCGGCTACAGCGTCAGGCCCTCGGCACGTCGCCGGGGCCTGGCCACCTTGGCCCTGGGGGCGGTCCTGCACGAGGCGCGCGTCCTGGGCATGGACCGGGTCCTGCTGACCTGCGACCCGGACAACGAGGCGTCGATCCGCACCATCGAGGGCAACGGCGGCCTGCTGGAGGACGTCCGCGACACCCTGATCGGCCCCAAGCGGCGCTACTGGATCGACCTGTAGCCGTCCGCCCCTCGGCGTCACAGCGTGCGGTCCGTCACCGCGCATGGAGGCGCCCCGTGTCGTTCCACCGCCGTACCGTCGCGGTGGGTCGATAGTGGGGTGGTGAGCGACAGGCCGGAAGGACCCGGGCAGGGTGGTGCCGAGGACGGTACCGCCTGGTCCGGACGTGACGGGGCGCGGGCATTCGCGGCGGTGGAGGCGGCCACGGACTGGTTGCTCGGGTATCCGTTCGTCTTCCGGGCCCTGGCCCACCGGATCGGCGCCGGCGAGGTCCTCGTGGACTACGGATGCGGCCCGGGCAAGGTCGCCGACGAGGCGGCCAGGCGGCTGGGGACGCGGGTGCTGGGGGTGGACACCTCCCGGGAGATGCTGGCGGCGGCCCGCGGCTCGACGACCGCCGTGGCCGCTTACCACCTGGTCGAGGACGGCTGCGTGACCGCCCTGCCGGACGCCTGCGCGGACGCGGTGATGTGCAACCACGTCCTGGCCTCGCTGCCGACCGAGGCGGCCGTGCTCGCGGTGTTCAGCGAGATCCGCCGACTCCTGCGGCCGGGCGCCCCGTTCGTCCTGCTGGTCACCGATCCCGCCTGCGGCGGCACGGAGTACGCCTCGCTGCGGATCGGCGACCCGGGCGAGGTGTACGCGCCGGGCGACGAGCTGACCGTGCGGCTGCGGCGCACGGACGGCTCCTGGCAGGACGTACGCAACCACGCGTGGCCCGTCGGATTCCTCCCGCCGCTGCTGGAACGCGCGGGATTCCGGGACGTCGTCCAGCACCGTCCCACCGTCGACGAGGCACTGACCGTGGCCGACGCGGACTTCGCGGCCGGCCGCGCGTGGTCGGCCGAGCGGGCCTCCCCACCCCTGGTGATCACGACAGCGCTCGCGACCTGATCCGACGGTCGGGGCGATCCCCGGGCGGTCCTCGGTGTTACTGTCGCGCCATGTCGTCCAAGGCCGAAATAGATGTGGTGACCGCCGAGTTCTTCGGCGCATTCGACAACCGCGGTGGCAAGGCCGCCGATCTGGACCGGATCCGGCGGCTGGTCCTGCCGGGCGGAGTGATCACCATGACCGGACCGCAGTTCACGGTCTACACGGTGGACCAGTTCATCGAGCCGCGCCGCCTGCTGCTCGCCGCCGGCGGGCGTCTGGTCGATTTCTCCGAGTGGGAGACCTCCGAACGGACCGAGATCGTGGGCGACATCGCGTCGCGGTTCGGCGAGTACCGCAAGTCCGGGACCCTGGACGGCAAGCCGTTCGAGGGGGCGGGGACCAAGACCATCCAGTTCGTCCGCACCGCGGACGGCTGGCGGATCGCCGCCTTCGCCTGGTACGACCAGCCCTGAGCACGGCCGGCCGAACCCTTTGGCGCGGCCTTCGAGGAGAGTCCCCGACATGTCGCTCACCCGCGGCGGCGACGACGCGCCGATCCCCGTTCACGGCACGGTCGAGACGATCGCGCTGCCCGAAGAGACCGGGACGGTGCGGGACATCGCCCCCACCGACCGCGGGATCGTCCTGCTGTGCGACGACGGACGGATCCTGCGCCGGGACACCGACTCGGGCCGCTGCACCGATGTCGCCCGCACCACGGTCACCGTGCCGGCCGACGTCGAGCCCTGGGACGACCGCGTACAGACCCTCCGGCTGCACGCCTCGCGCGACGGCGCGTTCGCGGCCGTCGTCATCGACTACGGCCGCACGGGGGAGGTCCTCGACCTGTCCACCGGCCGCGTCACCGTCCCGCTGGAGAACGACGGGTACCAGAGCGACACGGTGGCCTTCTCTCTCGCGTTCACCGAACACGCCGGACGCGTCGTCGTCCTCCACCGCAGCGAGTGGAACCTCGTCGAGGCCACGGACGCCGCCACGGGCGCCCAGGTCGCCCGCATGCCGGCGGCGGACGGCGACTCCCCGGCCTGGTCGGATCACTTCCACGGCGCCCTGCATCCCAGCCCGGCGGGCACCAGGATCGCCTCGGACGCCTGGGTGTGGCACCCCCTCGGCCGGCCCGTCGTATGGAACCTGGACCAGTGGCTCACCGAAGGCGAGCGCGCCTGGAGCGGGGACATCGGCTGGGCCGGTCTGCCGGCCTGTGCGTACTACTGGGACCGCCCGCTCGTCTGGCTCGACGAGGACCGCCTCGTCCTGGCGGGTCTGGGCGACGACGAGCGGGAACTGCTGCCCGGGGCCCGCGTCTTCGACCTCGGCCGCCGAGGGCCGGGCGGAGCCGGCGCCACCGAGGAGCCCCCCGAGATCGCGGCCTTCGGCGGGCCCCAGGGCCGGTTCTTCGCCGCGGACGGGCTCCTCCATTCCTCCTCGGAGTCCGGGCTCGAGATCTGGAACCCCACCACGGGTACCCGCCTCGGCGCCCTCGCCGGATTCCGCCCGACGCACCACGACCTCACCCGTGGCGAACTGCTCGAACTCTCCGCCGTCGGACTGCGCCGCCTGCGGATCGCCGCCGCCGAAGCCTGAGCGCCGCCGGAGCCTGACCGCCCTCAGGCCGGGACGTGCGGGGCGAGCGCGGTGCGGAGTCGGGCGAGCCAGGCGGCGGCCGACCCACCCACCCCGGGATGGGCCGCGCGGAAGCGCTGCCACGCCCGCTCGTCCACCCGTACGCCGGCCAGGCGCGGCGGCGCCGGGAAGGGCCGCTCCCGGCCCGCCTCGGCCAGCAGCACGGCGTCGTACAGGTCCTTGCACCGCGGACCGGCCTCGGCCTCGGCGTCCGCCACCAGCCACCGCAACTTCCAGGCCAGGGAGAGCCCGAGGCTCGCCGTCCGGACCACCGTGACCCCGCCGTCGCCGCGCGGCACGGCCGTCCGGACGGGCGCCTCGGGCAGCCGCTCGTCGCGGGAGAAGTCCAGCTGCGCCATCCCCACCGGCCCGGAGTCCGCCCGCCACGGGATCAGGATCCTGATCCCCGGGGGCCCGAACTCACCGTCCGTGTACGTGTAGGCCCAGGTACCGTCCCGGCGCGCCCCGTCCGCGTCCAACAGGACGCCCGCGGCGGCCCGCGGACTGGCGCGGATCCGCTCCAGCAGGTCTTCGTACGGCGGGAAATCCGCCGGCTCCGGCTCCGGTTGCCAGACCAGACCCTCCGGCGGGACGTACGCGCGCAGCCCGCGCGTCTCGAACTCCGCCTCCCCGTCCGTCCATATCTCGTAGCGGGCCGCACCGTCGGCGGCTTCCGGCCACTGCTGCACGGTGCCGTACCCGGGGACGTACGGATGGGGATGGCGCGGGTCGACGGGGACCGGCGACGGCGGCATCACGACGAAGTCGAGGTCACCCGGCGGCCGGGCCCGGTCGCCGACCCACGCGGGCATGACCATGCTGCCGCGCAGGACGAGGTCGTCGCCCCACGCGGATTCCGTGATCAGCCGCAGCAGATGGTCGAGGGCGGCGCGGCCGGCCCCCGCCGCCACCGTCCGGTCGTTCACCGTCATGCGGCGACTGTATGCGCCGCCACTGACAAGGACGTGGCCCACTGGATCAGGTCGGTGTGGGGACACTCCGAGGACTCCGGACGGAGCGAGGGGCTCGGGACGCCCTCCCGGTGGCGCCGGGAAGCGGCGTTGTCGGTGGGCTCTGCCAGGGTGTGCGTCGTGGATGAACTGGTGGAGCGCGTCGACGATCAAGATCGTGTGCTGGGGGTAGTAGTCAGTCGCCGGCAGGCCGTCCGGGAGGGTTGGCCGCACCGGGTCGCTGTGACGGTGTGCCGTGATGAGCGTGGGCGGATCCTCGTCCACCGCCGGTCGGAGCAGTTGTGGCGCTTCCCCGGGCTCCATGAGGTCGAGGTTGGTGGCGCCGCTCATGTCGGCGAGTCCTATGAACAGGCCGCCGCGAGGGAGTTGACCGAAGAGCTGGGTATTCGTGCGCTGCCGCGCCTGCTGTTCACGTTCCTCAACCACAGCGGTTTGAGCCCTCACTGGCTCGGCGTGCACGAGGTCGTGGTGTCGGATGCGGATGCCTTGGTCCCCGATCCCGACGAGGTCGCCTGGCACAGTTGGCTGACCGAGCCGGAGCTGCGGTCGGCCCTGCTGGAGTGGTGCTTCACCCCAGACAGTCACGAAGCCATCAGCCGGTATCTCACGTTCCGGACCGCGCAATCCTGACCTTGCCGGCCTTTGCTTGCACAGGTCTGCCTGTGCCGCGATGTGTCTTCACCTTGGTGCGGCCGCTTCGGGTTCTCAGGATCGGCCACCGCATCGGCTTCTTGATCGCGCGCGGCCGGTCCCGGCCGGAACGGGTCGGCAGCAGACGGGAGCGCACTTCCCGGGCGGCTTCCTTCCAGGGCCAGGGGGTGGGTCTGATGGAACGTGGGCCGATGGGCATCGAGGAACGTGACCGGAAGGTGTACCAGCCACTACGGCGGGCTGGTCTGGAGGCCGTACCCAACGCTGTTCCGGTGGGTACGATGCCCTTCGTTCTTGGATGGGGCGCCGTTCGATGATCGGCGCGAGTTCCTCCTGCGGCTTCCCCAGGGCACCCGTTCGCACCGCGCCTTCCTGGAGCGCCTGCACGGCTACCACCCACCGGCGCTCTGGACTCGCGTCCGGCTCCTGGAGCGTTGGGACATCATGGGCCGAGGCGCGGCATCCGCATTCCTCGGTGTGTACTCGGGCCACCCGGGCTTCGGCATGATGGCCCTGGACGGCAGTGTGTATGTCTGTGCATCGACGGGTGAAACGTCCTAGCCGTGCGGGGTGCAGCAGCCGTCGCGCAGCATCTGGTCCAGCACGGTTCGCCAGTCCTCGGACTCCGGGGCCGCCGGGGTGAAGGCCCGCTCCAGGGCGGGGCGTTCTCGGAGCGTCCCGCCGCGGACCGTGGCCCGGACGCGCACCAGGTCGTCGAAATCGGTGAAGGGGTCGCCCCCGATCAGGGTGAGGTCGGCGATCCGGCCGGGCTCGACCGTGCCGAGCCGGTCCGCGACGCCGAACATCCGGGCCGGGGTCACGGTCACCGTCGTCAGGGCCTCCGCCGGGGACAGGCCGTACCGGTGCAGGGCCCGCAGGGCCAGGTGGAGATGGAGGCCGACCGGGGTGAGCGGTGCGTCGGTGCCGAGCGCCAGGCGCCCGCCGCCCGCGATGACACTCCGGTAGACGCCGACCTCCCGCTCCAGGGCGAGGCTCTGCTCCGTACTCGGCGGCGCGGCTGCCGCGGCCCGCACGGCCGCCACGTCCCACGGAGGCATCAGGGACGTCACCCGGACATCGTCGGCGAGCGCCGGGTCGGCGCCGATCAGCGGGAGCGCCGTGAAGGGGGTGGCGATCAGGTCGAAACCGCCGTGCGTGTAGACCTCCAGGGTGTCCTGGTACGTGTGCCCCCGCGGGGTCGCGCCGTGCCCGTACTCGGCACGCTCGGTCGCCACCAGATGCGTGGTCAGGTCCTGGCCGGACCGAATGCCGGGGGCGCACAGATGGGAGCCGGCCAGGACACCGAGCCGCTCGTGCGCGAACCGCGCGGCCTCGGCCATGTACGGGTACGGCGCCCGTACGTACGTCTTGACGAAGTCCCAGTCCAGCGCCGCCGCCCGGGCCAGCGAGCGCGCGAACCCCGCACGCGTGCGATGGGCGCGCCCCATGCTGTAGGCGACCCGCGAGCCGTCGAGGAGCTCCCCGCCCGCCAGCAGGCGGGGGGAGGCGAGCCGTCCGGCCCGGATGTCCTCGCGGAGCCGGGCCTGTTCATAGGCGGAACCGCCGAGCGAGACCACGGTGGTGACCCCGTAGGCGAGGTGCAGCGCGCCCTGCCGCGCCCCGTAGGTGTAGGGATACGGATGGACGTGGGCGTCCCACAGGCCCGGCAGGACCGTACCGTCGGAGGCGTCCACGGTGCGGGTCGCGCGGCGGCCCGGCCGGTGCGGTTCGACGGCGGTGATCCGGCCGCCACCGATCAGGACGTCGACGTCGGCGCGGGGCGCGGAGCCGGTGGCGTCCCACAGCAGTCCCGCGTGCACGACGGTGTCGACGGGTGCGGGGCGCCGGTAGGTCAGGGAGACGGGCACGGTCCGGGGCGCTCCGGCCGGTGCGCCGGCAGCGTCGAGGGCGAGCAGGCGAAGCCGGGCACAGGACTGGTAGAGCAGGGTGCGGGAATCGGCGGACCACGAAGGATGGTCGGCGGGTTCGTCGGTCAGGCGGCGGGCCGGTCCGGTCGGGGTGCCGTCGGGGGCGACGGGCAGCAGCCAGAGGGCGGACTCGCCGACGCAGGCCAGGAAGCGGCCGTCGGGCGACCAGACCGGGCCGGAGGCGTAGCGGTCCGCGAGCGAGGCGTGCGGGGCGAGCGCGTGCAGGCGGGCCGCCCCGGTGCCGGCGTCGACGATCCGGATGAGGTTGTAGCCCTCGCGGAAGCGCCGGCTGAGCCGGTTGCGGTCGCACAGGGCGAGGTGGCGGCCGTCGGGCGACCAGCTGGGCGGGCCGGGCAGACCGCCGCCGCCGAGGGCCGCGATCAGAAGGGTCTCGGTCCCGGTCGCGAGGTCGCGGACGAGGAGTCGGCCGGCGAGGTCGAGGGCGGCGAGCTTGGTGCCGTCCGGCGACAGCACCCCGTAGACGCGGCCGCCGGGAGCGAGGACGGCCTCCCGGCCGGTGTCGAGTTCCCGGCGGCGCACGCTGTTCAGGCCGTCGCGGTCGTCGGTGTAGACCAGCGCACGGCCGTCCGGGCTCCACACCGGACCCTGGACGTACGCCGTGACGGGGGCCTGGACGACCTTGCGGAGTGCGCCGCCGGTGACGGGAACGACCCACAGGGCGTTCAGCGCGGCGAAGGCGACGCTGCGGCCGTCGGGGGAGAGCGCGGGCAGGTGGATGCCCCGGACCGGAAGACTCCGCTCGGCCTCCAGGACGTACTCCTTGACCCGGTAACGGGGCCGGGGCACCTCGAGGGTGGCGTCGAGGGGGATCTCGCGGCCGGCGGCGCCGCCGTCCCGGTGCGGGCGGATCACCCGGAACCGGCCGTCGAGGGTGATCAGCAGCCGGTCGTCGCCGATCCAACGCGGGGGAGCGGGGGCGAGGTCGCCGTCGAGGGGGACCGGCCGGCCGTCGACGATGAGGGAGAGGTTCTCGGCCTTGCGGGGACCGGGAGCCGCGGACAGCCAGGCGGTACGTCCGGCCGGGGAGAGCGCGGGAGCCAGCAGCCGGCCGTCGGTGACGGTGTGTTCGACCCGGACCGGGTCCCCGGCGGCGGGTTCCGCGGCCACGGAGGCGATGGTCCGGGCGGTCAGGGTTTCCCCGGCGGGTGTGCCGCGTACGAACAGCACGCGCGCGCCGTCCGGCGACCAGACCGGGTCGAAGTCCTCCCACTCGCCGTCCTGGCCGGTACCGTCCTGCCCGGGCAGTCCCGTCAGCCGGCGCGGGCGGCCGCCGGTGACGGGGACGGTCCAGATCCGGTACGGACTCCCGGCCACCGGATCGCCGCCGCGCTCGGAACAGAAGGCGAGGCTGCGGCCGTCGGGCGACCAGGCGGGCGCGCGGTGGTCGAACGGGCCGTCGGTGAGCGGGCGCAGGCCGGAGCCGTCCGCGTTCATCACCCAGATGTGGAAGGTGCCGCCGCGGTAGGCGCTCATCGCCACCTGGCGGCCGTCGGGGGAGAGCGCCGGACGGCCGGGTTCGAGGTCGGGCGGGGTCAGCGGCGTCGCCGGGGAACCGTTCGGGGGCAGCGACCAGAGGACGCCCTGCACCTCGGCGACGACCCGGTCCCCGGTGGCGGAGGCGGTGGCCGCGCCGTTGGTCGCCCGGGTGAAGCGCAGCCGGACCAGGTCCCCCGCGGCGTTGCCCGGGGTGACTCCACCAGGCGTGGCCGACGCCTCGGAGGCGCGGCCGAGCAGCGCCGTCAGGGCGCCGGTGGAAGCCGCCTGCAGAAGGGTCCTTCTCGTGACTCGCACCCCGACCACTCGCCCGTCCGTCGATGACTGCCCGCATGTCCTGTCGGTCACGCAAACGATCACGACCCCGATCGGGCAACGGTGCCGCGCGGGCGCTCCGGCAAAAGGGTTTGACCTGGTGGGCGGTCGGCGATCGGATGGCGGTCCATGAGCACTGCACAGATGCATCCCGACGCGCACCCCGTCGACGAGGAGCTCGTACGCCGGCTGATCGCCGGGCAGTTCCCCCGGTGGGCCGACCTGCCCGTGGTGCGCCTGCCGTCGCCCGGCACGGTCAACGTGATGTACCGGCTGGGTGACGACATGGTCATACGGCTGCCGATGCTGGCGGGCGGGGCCGAGGACGTGGCGATGGAGTGGGAGTGGCTGCCCCGCCTGGCACCCCGACTGCCCACGCCCGTCCCGGAAATCCTCGGGGCCGGGAAGCCCGCCGAGGGGTATCCGTGGTCGTGGTCGGTGCTGAGGTGGCTGGCGGGGGCGAACCCCGAGGCCGGGGCGCTGCGCGAGCCCGTGGCGCTGGCCCGCGACCTGGCCGGGTTCGTGGCGGCGATGCGGAGCGTCACCCTGCCGGGGGCGCCGAAGGCCTACCGCGGAGGGTCGCTCACCCTCCTCGACCCGCCGACCCGGGCGGCGATCGAGCAACTGCGCCGGATCCCGGAGGAGGGCATCGACTGCGATGCCGTGGCCGCCGTATGGGAGGACGCGCTGCGGGCCCCGGACCCGGACGGGCCGCCGGTGTGGCTGCACGCCGATCTGACGCCGGGCAACCTGCTGGTGGCCGGGGGCAGGCTGAGCTCGGTCATCGACTTCGGGTGCATGGGGGTGGGGGATCCGGCCTGCGATCTGTTCCCGGCGTGGAACCTGTTGCCGGCCGATGCGAGGGCGGTCTTCCGCGCGGAGCTCGGCGTGGACGACGCGACCTGGCGCCGCGGCCGGGGGAGGACGCTCTCCCAGGCGCTGAACGCGCTGCCCTACTACCGCACGACGAACCCGGCGATGGCGGCCAACGCCCGGCACGTGATCAGGGAGGTGCTGGGGGAGTACCGACGGTGAGGCCGACGGTGAGGCCCGGCCGGGCCCGGCGGGAGCGCGCCGGGTCCGGCGGGAGCGCGCCGGGTCCGGCCCTGCCGCTCGGCGGTCGTGCGGTGCTCAGGAGCCGGCCGCGGAGGTGCAGGCCGCGCTGCCGCCGCAGAAGGTGACGTCCCAGTGGTTGCTCTCCCGCGCGTAGACGTTGCCCGCGGCGGACCGGTAGCGGGCGGCGCCGTCGCCGCGGTCGGCGATCCGGGTGAAGCTGTTGGTGACGTAGGCGCTGGCGCAACTGGTCGGGCTGAAGTCGATCTTGTAGCCGTTCCAGTGGCTGTAGGTGCCCGAGGCGTGCCCCACCTCGGTGCCGCCCGTGATGGTGAGGGCGCAGTGGCTCGCGTTGCGCAGGGTGCTGACGTCGCTGATGGTGGCGGCGTTGACCTGTTCCAGCGAGGTGCACGTGGCGTTGTTCCGGTTGCTGCAACCTCCGCTGGAGGACAGGCCGATGCCGGCGGCCCGGCGGACTCCGCCTACCTCGGTGACCTCGGCGGTCTGTCCGCGCACCGCCGGCTGATCGTCCTGGACCTGCGCGGCACCGGCCGGTCCGCGGTCCCCGAGGACACCTCCTCCTACCGCTGCGACCGCCTCGTCGAGGACGTCGAGGCCCTGCGTGAGCACCTCGGCCTCGCCCGGATCGACCTGCTCGCCCACTCGGCCGGCGCGAACCTCGCCGCGCGGTACGTGGCCCGGTACCCGGACCGGGTCCGCAGGCTCGCCCTGATCACCCCCGGCACCCGGGCCGTCGGCGTGGAGATCACGGGGGAGAGCCGGCGGGAACTCGCGCGGCTACGGACGGACGAGCCCTGGTTCCCGGAGGCGTTCGCGGCGCTGGAGGCGATCACCGCTGGCGCCGGCACCGGCAGCGACCGGGAGGCCATCAGCCCCTTCTTCCACGGACGTTGGGACGCCGCGGCCCGGCAGCACCAGGCAGCGGCCCGGCCGGACAACGCGGAAGCCGTCACCCTCTTCGCGGCCGACGGCGCCTTCGACCCGCGGGCCACCCGGGCCGCGCTCGCCACCTGGCAGAACCCCGTGCTGCTGCTCGCGGGGGAGTTCGACCTGAACAGCCCCCCTCGGTCGGTGGCCGCGTTCGCCGAGCTGCTCCCGGGCGCCACACTCGTCGTACAACCCGGCGCGGGTCACTACCCCTGGCTCGACGACGCCGACCGGTTCGTGGCGACCACCGCGGCGTTCCTGACGTAGCGAGCCCTACGACGCCCGGGCGCGCGGCGGCCCAGGGGGCGGGCAGGGCGATGGCCCCGGCCGGATTCCCCCCGGCCGGGGCCATCATCGGGCAGGCGCGTCGTCCCCCCGCGCCGACACGATCTACCAGAGCACGGGCAGGCGCTCCGGGATGCGCTTCATGAAGCGGGTACGCCACACGAGCTGGTCGACCGGCACGGCGAGAGCGAGGTCGGGCATCTTCTCCAGGAGCACCTCGATGGCGATCTCGGTGTGCCGCTTGCCGAGAGCGGTGGCCGGGCAGTAGTGCTGTCCGCCGCCGAAGGAGAGGTGCGTGCCGGCGTTCGGCCGGTCGATGTCCGCGACGTGCGGGTCGGGGTACACGTCGGGGTCGGTGTTGGCGGCCTCGACCAGGACGAGCATGAGCTCGCCCTTCTTCACCTCGACGTCGCCGAGGGTGAGGTCCTCCAGCGCGAGCCGGGGCAGGCCGTCGGCGATCGACAGGTTGATGCGCAGGAGTTCGTCCACAGCGGCCGGGATCTTCTCCGGCTCCTTGCGCAGCCGCTCCCACATCTCGGGGTTCTGGAGGAGGGAGACGATCGCCATGGTCAGGAAGCCCATGGTGGAGATGACCCCCGCGCCGAACAGCGTGACGCCCACGGTGGCGAGCATCTCGTCCGTCAGGTGGTCGTAGTCGGGGTCGTTGCGCAGAGCGGCGAGCTCGGCGATCAGGCCGGTGGTGGTGGGGTCGTCGAGCCGCTCCACCATGTAGGCGATGTCGCGGTCCCAGTTGAGCTTGGCGCCGGTCACCGGGCAGGCCGAGTTCATGAACGCGATGTCGAGGCTGGCCGCGAGGCGCGGCGCGTCGGACTCGGGAACGCCGAGGATGCGGCAGTGCAGGTTCTCGGCGTACGGGTTGGTGAACTGGCCGCGCAGGTCGACCGGCGCCCCGTGGCTCAGGAGGCCGTCGACCAGGCTGGTGGCCTGGGCGCGCATCCAGTCGGTGAGCCCGTCGGTCTTGGGGTTGATCGCCTTGAGCACGGCCTTGCGCAGTCCCGCGCCGGTGATGTTGCCCATGTTGTTGACGACCTCGGGCGGGATCGTCAGCGCGTACTGGCGGGGCACCCCGGGGGCCGAAGTGTCCTTCAGGCTGAACCGGGGGTCCTCGAGGACCTGCTTGGCCAGCGGATAGGAGGAGACGAGCCAGGCTTCGTCGCCGGCTATCGTGCGCACCCGCTTCACCGGCTCGCCGCGCAGATCCTCGATCTCGGGCGGGAGCTGATCGCCGCGCGCCGAGAAGGGGAAGTCGAGCAGGGTGTCAGTGGGCATCGGAAGCTCCTTCGGCGGGGGTGATGATGGCGTGACCCTGGTTGCGCGAGGCGCGCAGTCCCGAGCCGCGTGAGTAGAGCAGTTCCGCCATGGGCAGGAGCTGGTGGTAGCAATTGAGGGAGGACGGCACGCCGAGAATGGCCGGCGTGTCGAGGAAGAGCGGCATTTCCGCGCAGACGTACTCCAGGCACACGTCACGCTGTCGCGTGGTGGCGGCCTTCCCGTTCAGCACCTTGGACGAGAGGAACGCGTCGACCAGTGAGTTGCTGGTCTTGCGGAACTCAGGGTCCGTGTCCAGCAGGTTGGTCAGGTGCCGGTGGAGCGCCCGATAGGCGGGGATGTCGGTGAGGGAGGACATCGGGCGGGCACGGAGACGGGTGCCGGTGGGATCGGCCTCCGCGGCGGCGTTGTTGACCTTGGCGCGGACGCCGCGCAGGTTCTTCACCGCCTTCCGCCGTGCTTCGTCCTCGCCGTAGCCGAGAGCCTCGTACATCTCGGCCACGTGCATGTCGGTGTAGATGAGATCGACCTGCTCGAAGTTGCGCAGGCCCCAGTGGGCAAGGTCATTGACACGTTGGGCCGAGAAGTAACTGTTCCCCGGGGAAATACCTATGACGGCATGATCGCCTTCGGTGCTGATCACCTGGCAATGCGGGGTGTACGGCCGGACTGTGAAGACTTCGGTTGCTGTCGTCAACAGGGGTCGGGTCCTTTGTGCCGCTAGTCCCATGGGGCCCTGTGCCCCGGGTGTGGCGGCGACGTGACAGAAAGCTACCCGAACTCTGAGCGACGTTCCATGTCTTCTGGGTAGTAACTCATCTGGCGGACAACACAGTTGACCCGGGCATCTTTTGAACGGGCTGGATCCGGGCCTTGGTGGCGGCCGGGCAGCTGTGTTTCACCGGCCGTTTCCGGAATGTCCGCCGGTATGAAATCGGTCGGCCGACCGGAATTCCTCCCAGCCGATTCCGGCCGCGAGTCGACGCTGAAGGACCATCAGCCACCGCTTGCTGTACGGGCTTTTCCGGTCGGTGCGCGCGACGGGCGGGCCGACCGGGAACCGTGGGGAAGGCGGAGTCGGTCGGTGGTCGAGCACGGCGTCAGTAGTCGAGCACGGCGAGGACCGGCGCGTGGTCGGAGGGGCTGTCGTGCGGTGCGGCCGGGTGCGCGCCGTCCACCGTCGGCAGCTGCTCCGGGCCGGTGAAGACCCGCTCCAGACGGGGCAGCAGGGCCTGGCTCAGCAGGATGTGATCGATGAGCTCCTTCTGGCCCTCGAAGACGCGGGAGAAACCGCCCTGTTCCAGGATGCGCGGTGCGAGGTTCCACAGGCGCCGCGGGTCGTCGAGGTCGGTGTCCTGGAAGCCACCGGCCGATCTGCGAGCCGGGCGGGCCGTACAGGATCTGCGTGGTGGCCGCCTTGAACTCGTCGTTGAGGTCGCCCATCACGATCACCTCGTGCGTGAGGCCGTCGCCCCGCAGCAGCTGGTCGGCCACGAAGCGCATGGTGACGGCCTCGGCGGCGCGGCGGTACAGGGCGTACGCGGCGTAGCGGGCCCGCAGTCGCTCGTCGTCCGTGCTGTGACGGTTACCGGGGAAGGTCAGCAGCTTCGACTTGAGGTGGCAGACGGCCACTCCCACGGTGTGGCCGGGCGCGGGGGTCCACCGGACGACCAGGCCACCGCGCCCCATCCTCCGGGTCATGGTTCCGTCGTCCTCGACCTGGACGGGCGGGAGATGGTCCGGGAAGGCCGTGCGGTCCTCGACCACGGTGAGCGGCCGACGGCTGAGGAAACCGGCCCGGATGCCGCGCCGGTCGGGGTGGGTGGACAGGGCGATGTGCCAGTCGCCGTCGAGCCTGTCGACCAGATCGGTCAGCGCCTCGTGGCTGCCCACCTCCTGGACGCCGAGGAGATCGGGCGCGAGACGGTCGATGGTGGCCGCGAGGCCCTGCAGCTTCGCCTCGTAGGCGGCCTCGTCCTTGGCGGCGCAGCGGTTCGAGGGAGGGCCACCCGGGGGCAGGGGGCGGCAGAGGTTCTCCAGGTTCCACGTACCGACGACCACGCTCACGGCTGCCCCCCGCCGTCAGCCTGCCTTGGGTGCGACCGGTTTGTGGCCGGGATACACGTGATCAGGGGTGACGATGCTGGTGACCGCCTCGCCGAAGAGCGTGCTGGGCTCCTGACCCTTGTACTGGCTGTCGGTGTTCAGGACGATGACCATCGTCGCCTGGGCCGAAGGCAGGTAGACGGGCAGCACCTCGTACCCGGGGATCGAGCCGTTGTGGCCGATCCAGCCCTGGACGTCGAAAATGCCGAGTCCGTAGCCCGCGCCCGGGATGTCCATCGGGGTCGTCTTCAGTCGTTCGGCCTGCGTCGCCGGCTTCAGCAGCGTGCCGGTGGCGAGGGTACGGGCCCAACTGCGCAGGTTCTGGACGTCGGAGACCATCTCTCCGGCGGCCCAGGCCCAGGACGGATTCCAGTGGGTCGAGTCCTCGACCTTGCCCGAGGCCGTCTGGTCGGTGTAGCCGTGCGCGTAGGGCGTGGGCAGGGCCGGGCTCGTCGGGAAGACGGTGCTGCGCAGCCCGGCCGGTCCCAGGACGTCCTTGGCGATCACGTCGTGGAGCGGCCGGCCGGTGATCTTCTCCACGACCAGGCCGAGCAGGATCAGGTTGGTGTTGCTGTAGTCGAACTCCGCACCCGGCTCGAACAGCACGGGGTGCTCGAACGAGACGTCGAGCAACTGCTGCGGTGTGAAGGACTGTTCCGGATCGGCCTCGAACTTCTTGACGAAGCTCTCGTCCAGGCTGTAGTTGAAGAGCCCGCTGCGCATGCCCGCCAGTTCCCGCAGGGTGATGCGGTCACCGTTCGGAACCCCTGTGACGTACTTTCCGATGGGGTCGTCCAGACCCACCTTGCCCTGGTCGACGAGCTGGAGGAGGGCGGTGACGGTGAACGTCTTGGTCTCACTGCCGATGCGCACGTGGAGGTCGGGAGTCATCGGCGCGCCGGTCGCCTTGTCCGCCACGCCGAAGGACCGCAGGTAGCTCCCCTTGCCGGGGGCCCACAACCCGACCGTCACACCCGGCACCTGCGCCTCGCGCATGACCCGGCGCACGGCCGCGTCGAGTTGCGCCGCGACGGCCGGTGTGAGGGGCGTGAAGCCGGTATCGGCGTCCGAGGAAGGGGTGGGGGCCGGGGTCGGGGTGGGCGTGGGAGCCGCGGCCGCGGAGAACGGAACGGACCGTTCGGGAGCGGACGCCTCCGACGCGGAGCCGGCGGCCGCCGGGGCGATGAGCACTCCTGTTGCGGCGGCGGCCGCGCAGGCCCGGCGTAGCCGGAGGTGGGTTGGCTTCACGGCATGGTCTCCTGCCGTCCGAGGACCCGGGCAACACCATCAGCGTAGGTCCGCGTGCCCCCGATCGCGCGGTGAGCCGCCCGCCCCCTAGGAGGGCGGGAGCTCGCGCAGGTGTCCCTCCCCGACGAGCGCGACGCCGCCTCCGACGCGTACCGGGCGGATGTCCCGGCCGTGGCCGTCGGCGCTGACGGTCATCGTGCTGGGTCGCCCGGTGAAGCGCCCCTGGCGCAGCAGGCCGCGCTCCCCGGAGCCGATCCGGCCGTGGCTGCGCAGATAGGCGGCGGCACAGCCCGCACCGCTCCCGGTGGCTACGTCCTCCAGGAGTCCGTCGTTGTTCCAGTGCCGGCCCTCCATGGCCGCGGCATCCAGCAGGTAGGCGAACTCGGCGCCGACGCGGGCCAAGGGCGCGTCGAGCGGCTGCGTGACGCGGGCGCGGGCGAGCGCGTCGCCGCGTACGGGGAGCACC
Organism: Streptomyces sp. BF23-19; assembly: GCF_041106355.1. NCBI lineage: Bacteria > Bacillati > Actinomycetota > Actinomycetes > Kitasatosporales > Streptomycetaceae > Streptomyces > Streptomyces sp. BF23-19. The sequence goes on from NZ_JBGBPT010000003.1 coordinate 143,335, forward strand.
AGGTAGCGCAGGCCCGTGGAGACCACCTCCGGGGGCAGATCGGGGTCCAGGTCGGCCGGATCGAGGGCGAAGAGGCCGGCCAGGCCCTCGGGGTCGGGGCGGCCGAGGAAGGCGGCCGCGCCCTGGTCGAGGAGGCTCGCGTACCGACCCGGTCCCCGGCGTTCGGTGGTGACCTCCACCTGACGGCCGGTCAGGCACAGGGTCCAGGCCTCGTGGTCCGCGGCGCCGTGCAGGTCGTGCAGCACCGCGGCGGCGCCGAGGAGGGGGTGCCCGGCGAAGTCCAGCTCCCCCGCGAGGTCGAAGACGCGCGCCCGCCACGTGCGTGGCCGCCCGGGCGAGTCGTCGCGGACGAGGAAGACGGACTCGAAGTGCCGCAGTTCTTGAGTGATCGCCCGCATCTGGGCACCGGTCAGCGGATCGGCTTCGGGGAACACCGCGAGGCTGTTGCCGCTGTAGGGGCGGTCGGTGAAGACGTCGACGTGGTGGTAGCGCATGGCGGCGACGCTACCGGGGGAGGTGGAGCGCACGGGCGGTCCGCGGCGGCGGGGGCATGACTCCGCCACGGCCGGTTCGGCGTCCACCGCCGTCACCCTCGCTCCGCGCTCGCACGCGGCCGCGGTCCCCGTACCCGTTCCCACGTCGAGCACACGCGTGCCCGCCTCGACCCCGGCGGCGTCGAGCAGCACGGGCACCGGGTACGCGCAGAGTTTGCCGAAGCTGCCCGCGTAGGCATCGGCCTGTGCGGCCCACGCGCGACGCTCGGAGGTGTCGAATGCCGTCACCGTCATCGGTCCCTCCCCAGAACCGTCCCGGGGAAGTCGCTCTCCGGGGCTTTCCGACGCTAATGCATCGATCACAGCGCCTTCACTCCGGCCGCACGCGTGGCGTGTCGGCACCGGGCCGGTCGGGCCTAAGAGTTTCTTCCCGACCTGCCGAGGTGGTGAGGTTTTCGACACGGCGGTCATGGCGGTGGCGTGCCAGTTCCGTGGCGGGCACTACCGCTGCCAGGAAGACGGCGAGACTCGCCCACAGCGGCAGCACATTGTTGAGCACGACCAGGTTCACGCCCAACACGAACCCGTAGAATATTTCGATCCAGAATGGAACGATTCCGTGGTTGAGGAACGTCGGGAGAATGTATCGATCTCGGCAGCCGATTTTCGAGAGATGTCGGATGTAGATGATGCTGGCGAATGCCGCGATGGCGGCGGCGGCAATGATCGTCGCGATACGCATGAGTTTCTCCAGTTCTTCCCTGTCCATCCCCCTTCCAGGGAAATGGGCAGGAAGGAACACGTCACGACCCGGAATCCCGTGGCTTGACATCCGACCTAAGCGCTGTCCCGCAATCCCACGAGGCTGAGGGTCATGCCGTGTCCGGGTCAGCGCCGATGGCACCGGCCGAGCGAAGTGATCGCCCGAGGTCTCCGGTGAGGATGCGGGGGTGGCGCCGCCACCACCACAGGTCGGGGCCGGGCAGTCTGTGGAACTGATCGAGTGCTTGACCGTCGTCGTCGATAGTCACGGCCTTGTACTGGTCGTCCAGAGCTTTGATCTGCGGGGTCCAGAGCTGGACGACGTGTTCGTCCAGCTGTCGGCGTACGGCTCAATCTGCCCAGTCGCGTACGAGTGAACGTGCTCAGGCTCTGCTGCTCTGAACCTATGGCTATATAGACATAGAAGATGTCATGATGACATCATGAGTGTCGATGAGCGTACGAAGGATGAGCCCCCGTTGGGGCCTCTGCTGTACGAAGTGATCCGCAGCCTGTGGCCGCTGCACCGCACGGTCGTGCGTGCCGTGGAGCGGGAGCTGATGGGCACGGGGATGACAGCTGGTCAGCATGCGGTGATGGACGAACTGCGCAGGGGCGGCCCCCGAACGGTTCCTCAACTGGCCCGCCTGCTGGGGCTGGACCGGCAGCCGGTCCAGCGTCTGGTGAACGATGCGACAGCCCTGGGGCTGGCCGAGAGCGCCCCGAACCCGGAGCACCGGCGCTCGCGCTTGATCCGGCTCACCCCGAAAGGGGAAACCATCATCAGGGGCATCCAGGAAGCCGAAGGAACCGAACTGCGGCGCCGGCTGTCCGATCTGACCGCCGGTGACGTCACGACGGCTCTTCACGTGCTCCGTCGCCTTGGCGAGGAGTTCAAGGACCTTTCGCAGGATGCCCCGCCGCACCCCACGGATCGAGGAGACGACCCACGATGACGCATGCGCGGACACACGCGGTCACAGCCACCACCGTACCCGTCGAGGCGGGCGAGCTCTTTTGCGAGTCGGCCGGCGAAGGCCCCCCGTCGTACTGCTCCACGGCGGCATGCTCGACCTGAACATGTGGAACGAGCAGTTCTCGTGGCTCGCGAGCCTGGGGTACCGCGTCATCCGCTATGATGCCCGCGGCCACGGGCGTTCCTCCACAGTGGCTGGGGACTACGCCAACCATGACGATCTGCACGCTCTGCTCACCCATCTCGATGTCCCGTGCGCCGTGCTCGTAGGGCTTTCCCTCGGGGCGCGGACCGCCGTCGATACGGCGATAGCTCATCCGGAGTCTGTGTCGGCACTGGTCCTTGCCTCGCCCGGGGTGAGCGGTCGGCCCTTCGCCGACCCCTACGTCGCGCACCACACCGCACAGCAGATGGCCGTGATCGGTGACCCGGACGGCGGAGCGCAGCGGTTCGTGGAGCACTTTCTCCGGATGTGGGTGGACGGGCCGTACCGTGAACCGTCCCAGGTCAGCCGCACGCTGCGCGAGCGGATGCATGCGTCGGCGTCCGCCAATGTCGTGCGGCACGCACGCGGGTTGGGGGCGGGGATGCCGAGAGAAGTCGGTGCGGCGGACCGGCTGGCCTCCATCGGCGTGCCCACCCTGGTTCTCGACGGAGAACTCGACAGCAGTGACATTTCGTCAAACGCTCAGGCCATCACCCGAGCCGTTCCCGATGCCAGGCACCAACGGTTCGCCTCGGCGGCCCACATGGTCAACCTCGAGAGCACGGGACCCTTCAACCTCGCGGTCGAATCCTTCCTCGTGTCCACGACTGACCTCAACTGAGCACGTTCACCTGTACCGGCGTGAGCACATTCGGGGGTACGCCGACACCAGCAGGAGCCACGCCTCGTGCAGCCAGTTTCGGCAGTAGAGGTCATTGGTGTACTCGTAGACGTCGTCGCCGTAGCCGCGCTCGATGACGCTCACCAGGGCAGCCCATGCGTTCACCTTTTCAGTGACCGTGAACGCCGTCCGCCAGCCGCGCTGGTGCAACTGCTCTCCCACCTCGGTTTCAGTAGCCACGGGCGTGAGGCTCTCATGCTGAATCCGTCCGGGCGACCGAGATATGTCCCGTCAGAGGCTGGCCCCGCAGCGTGATCAAGATGAGACGATCTCGCCGTGGCTGGTGTGATCACGGTGTCGGAGCCGTCTTGGATAGCCCCGTTCAGCGGGCTGAGCCCGAGGCAGTTCGGGAAGTTGGTGACCGTTCTGCGGCGCCAGGGTGCGGACGCCGTCCGCAGGGGCCGGCCGTGGAGCCTTCCGCTGGAGGACCGGGCCCTGCTGGTCACGGCCTACTGGCGCACGAACCTGACCATGCGGCAGCTCGCCCCGCTGTTCGGGGTGTCCAAGTCGGCGGCGGACCGCATCATTGACCACCTCGGGCCGATGCTCGCGCTTCAGCCCCGCAAGAGGTTCGCCAAGGACACCGTGCTCATCGTGGACGGCACCCTGGTCCCCACCCGCGACCACGCCATCGCCGAGCGGTCGAAGAACTACCGGTACTCCACCAACCACCAGGTCGTCATCGATGCCGACACCCGCCTGGTCGTCGCGGCCGGCTGGCCACTCGCCGGAAACCGCAACGACTGCAAGGCATGGGAGGAGTCCGGTGCCAAGGCCGCCGTCGGCAAGACCATGACGATCGCCGACGGCGGCTACCCGGGCACCGGACTCGTCATCCCGCACCGCCGCGAGCGCGGCCAGGCCGGATTCCCAGACTGGAAAGAGGAACACAACAAGTCCCACAAGCAGGTCCGGGCCCGCGTCGAGCACGCCTTCGCCCGCATGAAGACCTGGAAGATCCTCCGCGACTGCCGCCTCAAAGGCGACGGCGTCCACCACGCCATGCTCGGCATCGCCCGGATGCACAACCTCGCCCTCGCCGGATAGGAGAGCAGGCCGCACCGCGGCCGGCCATGCCCGCAGCGTCTCGGAGATCATTTACGGGACAGCCCTTAGGCTTCCGCCGTGACCAGCGCAGAAGTGACCAGACGGCGGGTGATGGGCCTCGGCCTCGGGGTCCTTGCGGGAGTGCCGACCGGCTGCTCGGGGGATTCCGGACCGGTACGGCGGCTACGGCTCGCCACGGGACCCGAGGGCGGGCCGTACAACGCGTTCGGGCAGGCCCTCGCACAGGCCGTCGCGGCGAGCGGTCGCCGGATCGAGATCGTCCCGGTGAGCACCGCGGCCAGCGTGGACAACCTGCGCAAGCTGGACGACGGCTCCGTCGAGCTGGCCCTGGCCATGGCGGACGCCGCCGAGGACGCGGTGCTCGGGCGGGAGCCGTTCCCCAGGCCGACCGCCGCGACGGCCCTGGCCAGGGTCTACGTGAACTACACGCACCTGCTCGTCCCCGCGGACGGGCCGGTGCGCTCGGTGGGCGATCTCGCCGGGCGCCCGGTCGCGGCAGGCGCGGCGGGCTCGGGGGTACAGGTGGTGGCGGAACGGGTCCTGCGGGCGGCCGGGCTCAGCGGCGCCCCCGCGTCGGAAGCCGCGGCGGACGAGCGGCAACTGGGTCTCGCACCCTCGGTGAGCGCCCTGCGCGAGGGCTCGGTCGACGCGCTGTTCTGGTCCGGAGGGGTGCCCACCCCGGCCCTGGCGGACCTGGCCCGCGAGCTGCCGCTGCGGTTCCTGCCGCTCGACGCCCACGTCGGCGCGCTCCGGGAGCGCTACGGCCCCGTCTACACGGCGGTCACCCTGCCCGCCGGGGTGTACGGGCTGACGGAGCCGGTGGGCACCATCGGGGTCGGCAACTACCTCCTGGCGCGGGCCGACGTACCGCAGGGCGCCGTACGTGACCTGCTCCAGGTGGTGTTCGAGCGGTGGCGCGACCTGCTGCGGGAGGTGACGGCGGGGGCCCGGCTGGAGCCGCGGTTCGCCATCTCCACCGGTGAGGTGCCCCTGCATCCGGGCGCGGTCGCCCACTACCGGTCGGTGTACGGCTAGAGACGGCCTGGGCCGAGGCCTAGGCAGGCGCCTGGGCCGAGGCCGGGAGCCGGAGCTCCACCACCAGGCCGTGCGGGTCGTGGCCGCCGACGTCGAGCCGGCCGCCGCTGATCCGGGCGATCTCGTCGGCGATGGCCAGGCCCAGGCCGCTGCCGGGGACGTTCTGGTGCTCCGGGGAACGCGCGAAGCGGCGGAGCAGCAGCGGCAGTTGCTCTTCCGGCACGCCCGGACCGTCGTCCGTGACCCGTACGACGACGGAACCGGCGGAGTCGGCGGTGCTTCCGTCGGCCGCCCGCCCGGCGCGCACCTCGACGCGGCCGCCGCGCGGGACGAACTTGACGGCGTTGTCGAGGAGCGCGTCGAGGACCCGGCCCGCCGCGTCGGGCAGGGCGCGGGCCCGCAGGCCCTCGGTGAGGTCGGCGGTCACCAGGTCCACCCCCGCGGCGCGGAAGACCGGTGTCCAGGCCGCCACCCGCTCCCGTACCGCCCGCGACACGTCCTCGTCGCTCAGTTCCGCCGTCCCCGACTCCACCCGGGCCAGCGCCAGCAGGCCGTCGAGCAGCTCCTCCAGGCGCTCCGCCTCGTCCAGGGCGCGGCCGTGCTCGGCCAGGCCGGGCCCGGGGGCGATGTGCGGCTCGACGTTCTCCAGCTGCAGAACCAGGGTGGCCAGCGGGTTGCGCAGCTGATGGGAGGCATCGGCGACGAAGTCTCGCTGGCGGCCGATGGAGTCGGCCATCGCCTCCGCCATCGTGTTGAAGTGCTTCCGCAGATGGCGCAGTTCCGGCGGACCGGTGTCGGACACGGCCCGGGCCTGCAGGCTGCCGGCGGTCAGTCGCTCGACCGCCCGGTCCAGGTCCAGTACCGGGCGCATCAGCCAGCGCGTGATCCCGGCCGCGACCAGAGCGGCTGCCGCGAAGGCGGCGAACGCCCCGGCGGCGATGAGGGACCAGCGGACCGTCACGTCGCGGCGGGCGGCCTCGGTGGGCACGGCCATCAGGACCGCCCCGCTCACCCGCTCGTCCCGGCCCACCGGCTCGGCCAGCACGACGGTGCGCGGCCCCCAGGGGTGCAGGGTGGGCAGCCGGTCGGTCGAGCGGCCGGTGAGGGCACGGCGACGGGCGTCCGCCCCGTCGGAGGATCCTCCTCGCGGGGAATCGTCGTCGGTGGCCGCGTTCGTGGCGGCCCCCGCCGCCGGACCGGCCCCGGCCCGGGCCACCGTCGCCCCCGCGGAGTCGACCACGACCACCCCCGCTCCGTACAGCTGGGCGTAGCGGCCGATCTCGGCGGACAGCTCCGCCCGGTCGGCGGCGCTACGCATCCGGTCGGCGAGGTCGGCGAACCGTACGGCCTCCGAGCGCCGTTGCAGGAGCAGGTGCTCGGTGCGCCCGCGCGCGTAGGCATCGGCCAGGGGGACGCAGAGCAGCAGCGCCGCCGCCCCCATGAGCACCATCAGCACCGCCAACAGCCGGCGCCTCACCGCTCGTCGTCCCGCAGGTCCGGGGCGTCCCGCAGGTCCCGGGCGTCCCGCAGGTCCCGGGCGTCCCGCGCGTCCGGGACGGGGGCATCGGCCGAGGCCGGGAAGCCGAGCTGGTAGCCGAAGCCCCGGACGGTACGGACCAGGCCCGCGCGGCCGGTCTTCGCGCGGATGCCCGCCACATGGACGTCCAGGGAGCGGGAGGCCGCGAGGAAGACGTCGCCCCAGATCCGGTCCAGGATCACCGCGCGCGCATGCACCTCGTCCGGGCGCGCGGCGAGAAAGGCGAGTACGTCGAACTCGCGTCGGGTGAGCCGTACTTCGGCTCCCGCCACCGTGACGGTGCGACCGGCGAGATCCACCTCGACGTCGCCGGTGCGCACGGGCCGGGAACCGGCCGCGACCGGTTCCGAGGGGGCCGTACGTCCGGGGTGCGGATCGGTCCGGCGCCGTACGGAGTCGATCCGGGCCATCAGCTCGGCCATCCGGAACGGCTTGACCACGTAGTCGTCGGCCCCCGCCCGCAGCCCCTGCACGATGTCGCGCTCCTCGCAGCGCGCCGTCACCACGATCAGCGGCGCGTCGCAGACGGTACGCAGCCGCCGCAGCAGCTCCAGCCCGTCGAGGTCGGGGAGGCCCAGGTCGAGCAGGACGAACTCGGCCTCGCGGACGTGCCGCAGGGCGTCCAGGGCGCGCCCGACCCGGCGGACGGTGTGCCCGCGCTGGGCGAGCGCCGTGCCGAGGGCTTGGGCCATGCGGTCGTCGTCCTCGACGAGAAGCGCGTGCATAGACAGTCCCTCGCGACCTGTGACCGGAGCCCCGACGTACCGGAGCCGCTCTTACGGAGCCACCGGATCCGGATCCCCGTGGCCCGGCGCAGCAGCTTACGGGAGCCGCCGGACCGGGCCACGGGCCACCGGGCCACGAGCTCGGACGATCAGCGGGCCGCCTCGGCGGAAGCCGCCGCCGGCCGTTCCCGTTCGGCCTCACCTTCGGTCTCGGCCTCACCGTCGGCCTCGGCCTCGGCACGGCTCAGGGCGGCGTTGCGGGTGTCCGGCATGAGCACGTAGGTGACGAGGGAGATCAGCGCGCACCCGGAGACGTACCAGAAGAACATCTTCTCGTGCCCGCTGTTCTTGAACCACAGCGCCACGTACTCCGCCGTGCCGCCGAAGAGGGCGTTGGCGATCGCGTACGGCAGCGCCACGCCCAGGGCGCGCACCCGGGTCGGGAACAGCTCGGCCTTCACCGCCGCGTTGATGGACGTGTAGCCGGTGACGACGACCAGGGCCAGCAGGGACAGCCCGAGCGCGGACCAGTACGAGGACGCCGATCCGAGGGCGGTCATGATCGGGTACGTGCCGACGGTGCAGCCCACGGCGAAGGTGATCAGCAGCGGCCGGCGGCCGATCCGGTCGGACAGCATGCCGGCGAAGGGCTGCAGCACGGCGAAGAGGGTCAACGCGGTGAAGCTGACGAGCGTGGCGGTGGTCTTCTCCATGCCCGCGCTGCCGACCAGGTACTTGGTGAGGTAGGTGGTGTAGGTGTAGTAGGCCACGGTGCCGCCGAGGGTGAGGGCCATGACCAGCCCGGCCTGCCGCCGGTAGTGCCACAGGGCCTTCAGCGTGCCGCGCGTGCTGTCGTCGTGGGCGTCCTCGCCCGGCGCCGACGCCGCCTCCTCCTTGAAGGCGTCGGTCTCCTGCAGCCGGCGCCGCAGCCAGAAGACGATCACCGCGAACAACGCCCCGACGAGGAACGGGATCCGCCAGCCCCAGCTCTCCAACTGGGCCGTGGTCAGGGTGTGCTGGAGGGTGATCAGGATGCCCAGTCCGAGCAGCTGGCCGCAGGTCATCGACACGTACTGGAAGGACGAGCCCAGCCCCCGCCGGTTGCGGGCCGACGCCTCGGTCAGGTAGGTGGCGCTGGCCGCGTACTCGCCGCCGATGCTCATCCCCTGGAGCAGCCGTGCGAGCAGCAGCACCAGGGCGCCGAAGTACCCGGCCTGCCCGTAGGTCGGGGCGACGGCGATCAGCAGGGCGGCCACCGACATCATGGTGACGGTCAGGGTGAGCGCGCTCTTGCGCCCGTGCCGGTCGGCGGCGCGCCCCAGGATCCACCCGCCGACGGGACGCATCAGGAAGCCGACGGCGAAGATCCCGGCCGTGTTCATCAGCTGGGTGGTCGGGTTGTCGCCGGGGAAGAAGGAATCGGCGAAGTAGATCGCGAAGCTGGCGTAGACGAACCAGTCGTACCACTCGACGAGATTGCCGAGCGAGCCGCCGACCAGGGCCAGACGGCGCTTCCTGCGCTCGTCCCCGGGCGGCGACGCGGGCATGACGGCGGACGAGGACATGGCGGCTCCAGAGGGAAGTCCCTGATGAGGGACGGCAGAACTGCCCCGGCGATGGGGGAGTGTCCAGAGCATGCGGCGACCGTTGTACCCGGACAAGGTCCGCCACGCAGATCTAACGTTCCGCTAAGAAAGCCCCTGGGAAGGCCCCGGGGCCGCCGGATTTCACCATTCAGTCATGCGCACGTCATGCCTGCTCCATGGTCGTCACCCGAACGTGGCCCACGGTGGGGGCGGCCCGTCGCGGGACGCCGGAGGCCCCCGGCGCACCACCCGGCCGGCCGCACCCCGTACACCCCACAGGAGGCAAGATGCGCGTGATCCCGAGCAGGCGGACCCCGGTCGTGGCCGCGGCCGCCATGGTGGCCCTGGGGGCGATCGCCGGACCGGCGCACGCCCACGCGGACCACGGCGGCACGACACCGTCGCTGCCGCAGGTGACGGCCTCCGTCGAGACGCCCTCCCTCTTCGACGACGAGGCCGGCGGCAACGCGAACGCCGACGACCCGGCGATCTGGCGCAACGCCCGGAACCCCGACGCCAGCCTGGTCATCGCCACCGCCAAGGAGGGCGGCCTGCGCGTCTACGACCTGGACGGACGCCAGGTGCAGTCCCTGCCCGCGCCCGCGCCGCCGAGGGAGGGCGACAAGCCCGGACGCTTCAACAACGTCGACCTGATCTCCGGACTCCGCTTCCCGGACGGCCGGCACGACGTGGCCGTCGTCTCCGACCGCGGCCGCGACCAGCTGCGCGTCTACCGCATCGACCCGAAGCGGCCCACCGCCCCGCTGGTCGACGTCACCGACGAGACGGCCGCCCCGCAGGTCTTCTCCACCGGTCAGGACGAGGTCAACGACCAGCGGACCGCCTACGGCCTGGCCGCCTACACCGACCGCCGCAGCGGCCGCTCGTACGCGGTCACCAGCCAGCGCCACGCCACCGACCTCGCGCTGGCCGAACTGCTGCCGAACGCCCGGGGCAAGGTCGGCTACCGCACCGTCCGCACCACCTCGCTGCCCGCCTCCTTCACCCTGCCGAACGGCACGACCTGGACGCCGTGCGGCGAACCGGGCGAGCGGCCCCAGGTCGAGGGCATGGTCGTCGATCCCGACACCGGTGACCTCTACGCCGGTCAGGAAGACGTCGGCATCTGGAAGCTCGACGCCGACCTGCGGTCCCCCGCCCGCCTCGTCGAGAAGGTCCGCTCGTTCGGCGTGCCCGGCACCTGGAACCCCGAGACGGAGGAGTGCGACGCGGGCGCCGACCCCGGCTTCGGCGGCCGGCACGTCTCCGCCGACGTCGAGGGCCTCACCATCTGGCGCGACCCGAAGCAGCCCGGCCGCCGCGGCTACCTGCTCGCGTCCAGCCAGGGCGACGACACCTTCGCCGTCTTCGACCGCGAGCACGGCAACGCGTACGTCGGCGGCTTCCGCATCGGTGACGGTACGAAGCCCGGCTCGCCGGACGGCTCGCAGGAGTGCGACGGCGCCGCCGTCACGACCGCACCGCTGGGCAAGAGGTTCCCGAACGGCCTGCTGGTCGTCCAGGACGGCCACAACACCCCGGCGACCACCGGAGCCGACGGCGAGGCCCGTACCGACACCGACTTCAAGTTCGTCGACCTCGGGCTCCTGAAGCGGGCCGCCCGTCTCTGAGCCCGCCGCCGGGGACCGTGACCTGGGCGGCGGCGCGTTCGCCCAGGTCGATAGGATCGCCACCGCATACGACGGAAGGCGATCATGGCGGACAGTCCCCTCAGGCCCAGCTCGTTGATCAACACGGTCTACGGGGCGTTCCTGCGACGCCTCGGCGGCTGGATCTCGGTCGCCGACCTGATCACCCTGATGTCCGAACTGGACGTGGACGGCCCGGCGGCGCGCTCGGCGATCTCCCGGCTCAAGAAGAAGGGCGTCCTCGAACCTGAACGCCGCGGCGCCACCGGCTACCGACTCAGCCCGGGGGCGCAGCCCGTCTTCGACGAGGGCGACCGGCGCATCTTCGGCAGCCTGGAACCGGCGAAGCTGAGCGACGGCTGGGCCATGGCCGTCTTCTCCGTACCGGAGTCCGAGCGCTCCTACCGCTACCAGCTGCGCACCCGGCTGACCTGGCTGGGCTTCGGGAACATCGCCCCGGGCGTGTGGCTGGCGCCCGGCCGCCTCCTCCCGGACGCCCGCGACATGCTCGTCCGGCTCGGGCTCAGCGAGTACGTGCACCTGTTCGCCGCCGAGTACGCGGCCTTCAGCGACCTGCCCGCCACGGTCAGCTCCTGGTGGGACTTCCCGGCGATCGAGGAGCAGTACGCGGGCTTCACCGAGGCCTACGGCCCCGTCGCCGCGAGCCTGGCCGAGCAGCCCGCCATCGACGGCGCCGAGGCCTTCCGCCACTACGTCCCGATGCTCACCCAGTGGCGCCGCCTCCCCTACCTCGACCCCGGACTGCCCGCCGAACTGCTCCCCGCGGACTGGAACGCGGTCGCCGCGCGGCAGATCTTCCAGCAGCTGAACGAGGTGCTCGCCCCGCCCAGCCTGCGCCACGTGCGGGAGGTCACAGGCCTGGCCGAGGCCTGAGGTCGCACGAGTTCCCTAGGAGACGGCCCGGTTCGCCGTCGGACGGCGCAGGCGCCGCCAGTACCCGGCGAGGTCGTCGACGGCGGCGGTGACCGAGTCCAGGCGCATCGTGGTCCGGGAACCGCGTTCGTAGCGGGGCCAGTCGGGCATCGGGCCGTGGTTGGGGTCGCCGCTGCGGACGAAGGAGATCCAGGACGCGTGCACGGCTCCGGCGAGCCCGTCACGGATCCGGGGGTTCAGCCCCGCCAGGAACGGCGCCTGCGCCCACTTGTCGAAGTTGTGGAACACGAACGGCAGCTCCAGACAGTGCGCCGCCCCCAGTTGGCCGCCGTACGCGGGCGTCGGCAGGTCGAACTGGTAGGCCCAGGCCGGCCGACCGCGGGCCGCCCGCCGCTCGGCCAGGTCGATGCCGGGCATGCGGAACAGATCGTCGCCGATCAGGTCCATGAGTACGTCGACCGGCCGGGCTTCCTCGTACGCCGTGTAGGCCTCCGCCGCCCGGGCCCCGAAGGTGTCCCGCGCTCGGGCGAGCACCTGCTCCTTCGTGGCGGCGGCGTACGGCTCGCTCAGGGCGAAGGCGAAGGCGGCCTCCTCCCTGGTCCACCCGATCAGCAGGTCGATGTCCGCCCCTGGGCCGGTCAGGAGCAGGTCGGCCGGGCCGCGGGTCAGCGTCACCCCGTCGAGCACCGGCAGGAACGGGGTCGACCAGTATCCCCAGCGTCCGGTCCGCCGGAACATCTCGATCGTGGCGCCGATCAGCTGGGGCCAGGGGAGCGCCCGTAGTTCCGCCACGTTCTTGGCGCCGAGGATGTCGAGGTAGGTGGCGCTGCGCTCCAGTGACTCCGCGCGGGTGGGGATATGCAGGCCGAGCGGCGGGCTCTGCAGGATGGCGCGCCGGAACAGCGGGCGGCCGGTGGGGCGGGCCCCGGCGAGGGCCGCGACCGACAGCGCCCCGCCGGACTGTCCGGCGAGGGTGATCCGGTCCGGGTCGCCGCCGAACGCGGCGATGTTGTCCCGTACCCAGCGCAGCGCGGCGAGCTGGTCGGTGAACCAGAAGTTCCCGTCGGCTCCTTCCTCACCGAAGTAGAGGTAACCCAGTGGTCCGAGGCGGTAGTTGAGGGTCACCACGACCAGGTCGCCGTCCCGGGCGAAGGTCTCGCCGGAGTACTGGGGCAGGGAGCCCGATCCCGAGATGAAGCCGCCGCCGTGGATCCAGACCAGCACCGGTCGCCCGGCGTCGTCGGCCCCGGGCGTCCATACGTTGAGCGTGAGACAGTCCTCGCTGAACGGGGGAGCGCCGTGGTTGCCCAGCACCGGGTCGCCGCCCTCCCGGTAGAGCTGCGGGGCGCTCGGCCCGAAGGCGGTCGCGTCGCGCGTTCCCGCCCAGCCGGGATGCGGCTGGGCGGGGCGCCACCGCAGGGGGCCGACCGGGGGCGCCGCGTAGGGCACGCCCTTGAACACGGTGAGCCCGCCCTCGACGGCCCCGCGCAACCGGCCCGCGGGCAGCTCGACGACGGGTGAGGACCCGCCCGCCGAGGGCGCGGCGTGCGCCGTGCCGGCCGGTCCGCCGGGGACGCCGGAGAGCAGTGCGGCGCCGGTCAGCACCCCGGTGTTCCTGAGGATTCTGCGCCGTGATGGATCGTCGGTCATGGTGCTTCACTCCCTGACGGATCGTGGCTTCGCCCACCGAGGCAGTATGGCGTGAAATTGACGAGGGCTAGTGCTACGGCATACGTGACGGGCGGGTCAAGAGACTCGACGGCTCTCCGGCAGGTATCTTGCGAAGTCTTGACGAGCGTCGCAATTACGCGATAGACACGTGTCACCTCAGGAGCAACATCCGGTCCGAGAGGACCGGTTGACAACGTACGGAGTCTCCATGGCAGGTCGGTTTCGCCCCCTGGCTCTGATCACCGTCACCACAGGCCTCTTGCTGGCCACGGGATGCGGCGGAGCGAGCCTCGGCACGGGTGACGACAACAAGCGGAGCGGGCCCGTGAAGATCGGGCTCCTCGTCCCACGGTCCGGGACCTACAAGGCACTCGGCGACGACATGAAGCAGGGCTTCGAGCTCTACGTCCGACAGCACGGCGGCAGGCTCGGCGGCCGCGAGGTGCAGATCGTGGTCGCGGACGAGGGCGAGACGGCGGACTCGGGGAAGGCGGCGGCGGAGAAGCTCGTCAAACAGGACCGGGTCCTGGCGGTCAGCGGAGTGGTGAGCTCGGCCACCGTCAACGGGGTCAAGGACCTGTTCGAGAGCAGTCGGATCCCGCTCGTCGGCTCGAACGCCTCGCCCACGACCCTGACCGGCACCAAGTACATCTGGCGCACCTCGTACGTCAACGACGAACCGGGCAAGGCGGCCGGCGAACACGTCGCCGAGCGGGCCGGGGGCCCGGTCTTCCTCATCGCCGCGGGCTACCAGGCGGGCAAGGACGAGATCGAAGGCTTCAAGTCCACCTTCCTGCCCGCCGGCGGCACGATCGCGGGGGAGGAGGTCTACACCCCCTTCCCGGGCACCAAGAACTTCCAGCCCTACCTCTCCCAGATCCAGAACTCCGGTGCGAAGGCGGTCTTCTGCTTCTACGCCGGCGGCGCGGCCGTCGACTTCGTGAAGCAGTACCGCGACTTCGGACTGGCAGGAAAGATCCCGCTCTACGCACCCGGCTTCCTCACCGAGGGCGGCGTGCTCAAGGGGCAGGGGGACGCTGCCGACGGCATCCTCACCTCCCTCAACTACAGCGCCGACCTGGACAACCCCGCCAACCGGCAGTTCGCACCCGCCTACCGGGCCGCCCACGGCACGGACCCGACCACCTACGCGATGGCCTCATGGGACGCGGCGCAGGTACTCGACAAGGCGATCGGGGCGGCCGGCGGCAGCGTCACCTCGGAGACGGTGAACGCCGCCCTCGCCACGGTGGGGGACATCGACAGCCCGCGCGGCACCTGGCGGTTCAACAGCGGCGGCACACCGATCCAGCCCTGGTACCTGCGCGAGGTGAAGCAGGGCGCCAACACCGTCGCCGGCGACCTCGGCCGACTGGGCGGCTGACATGGCCGGTTGGCTGGACGGCAACCTCGTCGGCGTCGTCGACGGGATCGCCTTCGGACTGCTGCTGTTCACGATCGCCGTCGGCCTCTCCCTGGTCTTCGGCATGATGGACGTCCTCAACCTGGCACACGGCACGCTCTACCTCGCCGGGGCCTACACCGCCTACACCCTCTCCGACGGAACCCTCCCGGGCCTGCTCCTGGCCCTCGCGGCCGGCGCTCTGGTGGGCGCCCTCGGGGGAGCGGTACTGACCCTGCTCACCCAGCCGCTGGCCCGGCGCGGGCACCTGGACCAGGCCGTGCTCACCCTGGGCATCACCTTCATCGTGGCCGACCTCCTCGCGGCGGCCTTCGGCGGGGAGGTACTGCCCACGGACCCGCCGAACCCGCTGCGCGGGACGGTGGACCTGCTCGGCCACACCTATCCGGTGTACCGGCTCGTGTTCATCGCCGTCGCGGCCTGCCTCGCGGTCCTCGTCCACCTCCTCTTCGAGCGCAGCTCGCTCGGAGCACTCGTCCGGGCCACCGTCGCCGACCGGGACATGGTCCGCGCCCAGGGCGTCGACATCCGCAAGGTCCTCTACGGAGTCTTCGCGCTCGGCGCCGCCCTGGCCACGGTCGGGGGTGTCCTGGGCGCGCCGATCCTGGGCCCCGGGCCGGGCGTCGACGAGAGCGTCCTCGTCCTCTCCCTCGTCGTCGTGGTCGTCGGCGGCCTCGGATCCGTGCGCGGCGCCCTCGCCGGGGCCCTGCTCGTCGGCCAGGTCCAGACCCTCGGGGTGGCGCTGCTCCCGCAGTACGCGCCCTTCCTCCTCTTCGGCACCATGCTGCTCGTGCTCGTGGTCCGCCCGCAGGGCCTCATCCCCTCGGCGGTGCGCGCATGAGCACACCCGGCACACCCCGGGCGGTGGGGGCCCTCGTACTCCTCGGGCTCGCCCTGGCCCCCTTCCTGCTCGGCTCGTACGCCGTCGCCACCCTGTCGCGGATCCTGGTGTTCGCCCTGCTCGCGCTGAGCGTGAACCTGCTCACCGGATTGACCGGGCTGCCCACCCTCGGCCAGTCCGCGTACTTCGGCGTCGGCGCCTACACCGCGGCGATCGTCGCGCGGCACCTCACCGATGTCGGACCGCTCCAACTCCTCCTCGCCGCGGGCGCCTCCGCGCTGGTGGCCGTACCCACCGGGTGGCTCGCCGTCCGGGCCCGCGGCGTGGTGTTCCTCATGCTGACGCTGGCCATCGGCGAGATCGTCCACAGCGCCGCCGTCAACTGGAAACCGGTGACGGGCGGCACCGACGGGCTGTCCGGGATCCCGCCCGTCGTACCGCTGCCCGGCCTGCCCGCCCTGGAACTCGACGGGCTGGTCCACTTCTACGTACTGGCCGTCTTCCTGCTGCTCCTCGTGGTCGTCACCCGCCTGGGCTCGACCCCCTTCGCCCTCGCCCTGCGCGGAATCCGCGACAACGAACCCCGCATGAAGGCGATCGGCTACCCCACCCGGCGGTACGCCCTCACCGTCTACTGCGGCGCCGCCGCACTGGCCGGCGCCGCCGGGTCGCTGTGGGTCTCGGTGCAGCGCTTCGTCTCACCCGGCGACGCCGGATTCGAGATCGCCGCCCTCGCCCTGCTGGCCGTCGTCATCGGCGGCGCGGGCTCGATGTGGGGGGCCTGCGTCGCGGCCGCGCTCATCTGGCTGACCCGCGACTACCTCGGGAACCTCGAAGCCGTCGCCGGACGCGGGCCGTTGCTGCTCGGGCTGCTCTTCGTCGTCGCCGTGTACACCCTGCCCCGCGGACTGGCCGGCGTACGGCTCCCGCACCGGCCGAACCGGAAGAGGACGGCGTGAACGATCTCGACCTACTGGAACTCCGCTCGGTGTCACGGCGCTTCGGGTCCTTCACCGCCGTCGACGAGGTGTCCCTCACCGTGCGCCCCGGCGCGCGACACGCGATCATCGGGCCCAACGGCGCCGGAAAATCCACGCTGTTCGGCCTCATCTCCGGAACCCGGCCCGTCAGCGGCGGAACCATCCTCCTGGACGGGCAGGACGTGACCCGGCTGCCCGTACACCGCCGGGTCGGACTCGGAACGGCCGCGACCTTCCAGCACTCCAGCCTCTTCCTCCGGGAGACCGTGCTGGAGAACGTCCTGCTCGCCGCACTGCTGCGGACCGGTACGGGGCTCGGCGGATGGCGCAAGGTGAGCGCCCGGGCCGCGGAGATCGACCGGGCACGTTCGCTGCTGGACCGAGTGGGCCTGCCCGACCGGCACGACCTGATGGCGGGCGCCCTCTCGCACGGCGAACGGCGGCAACTGGAGGTCGCCGTCGCACTGGCCACCGAACCCCGCCTGCTGCTCCTGGACGAACCCGCGGCCGGCATGTCGCCGGCGGAGACCGCGCGGCTCACGGAGCTCATCGCCGCCCTGCCGGCGGAGGTGACCGTACTCCTCGTCGAACACGACCTCGACATGGTCTTCGAACTCGCCGACACCGTCACCGTCCTGCACCTCGGCCGACACCTCATCACCGGCACCCCGGACCACGTGCGAGCCTCCGCCGAGGTCCAGCGGGCCTACCTGGGCACCACGGAGGTCGCCTCGTGAAACCGTTCCTCCACGTGCGCGGCCTGCGCTCCGGCTACGCCGGGGGCATGGTCCTCAGCGGCGTCGACCTCGACGCGGAGGAGGGCGGGATCATCGCCGTCCTCGGGCGCAACGGGGTCGGGAAGACCACCCTCATCTCGACCGTCATGGGATTCGTACGGCCCTACGAGGGCAGCGTCACCCTCGACGGCCGGGAGATCGCCGGGGCCCGCGTCGACGTCATCGCCCGGGCCGGAGTGGGCGTCGTACCCCAGGGACGCCGCGTGTTCGCCCCGCTCACCGTGGCGGAGCACCTCGCGATCGCCGCACGGCGCCGCCCCGCGCGGGGGCCGTGGACCCGGGCGCGGATCCTCGAGCTGCTGCCCAGACTGGGGGAGCGGCTCGGGCACCGCGGCGACGAGCTCTCCGGAGGGGAACAACAGATGCTCGCGATCGCCCGGGCCCTGCTGGGCAATCCGCGCCTGCTGCTCCTGGACGAGCCGTCCGACGGCCTGGCCCCC
The DNA here is from genome assembly GCF_041106355.1 of Streptomyces sp. BF23-19. Taxonomy (NCBI): domain Bacteria; kingdom Bacillati; phylum Actinomycetota; class Actinomycetes; order Kitasatosporales; family Streptomycetaceae; genus Streptomyces; species Streptomyces sp. BF23-19. Next base: position 161,100 of record NZ_JBGBPT010000003.1, read on the forward strand.
GCGATCGTGTCCCAGGTGGGGGAGGCGGTCCGGGAGGTGAGCGCGGAGGGCATGACGGTCGTCCTGGTGGAACAGAACCTCGGGCTCGCCCTCTCCGTGGCCGAGCACGTCGCCGTCATGCGGAAGGGGAGCATCGTCCACCGGGCGACCCGAGCCGAGTTCGCCGCCGCCCCAGAGGACCGCCGCCGTCTGCTGGGTGTCGACTGACCGGCTCATCAGGCGCCGGTACCGGTGTCGGTGTCGGGCGGGCCAGGGCGAGGCGGCGGTCCGCGTCGGCCGACACCGGCCGAGGGTGCGTGCCCACGGGGGGCCCGGGCGCAAGGATGCGGTCATGGCCGACATCTTTGTTTCACGCACCATCGACGTGACGACCGGGGACCGGGAGACCGTCCATGACCTGACCGACGCCTGCGCTTCGTTCCTCGGGGAGGTGGCGCGGGGCCGGAGTGGACTGCTCAACATCTTCACACCGCACGCGACCGCCGGGCTCGCCGTCATCGAGACGGGTGCGGGCAGCGACGACGACCTTCTGAAGGCCCTGGCGTCCCTGCTGCCGGCCGACGACCGATGGCGACACCGCCACGGTTCCCCCGGCCACGGCCGGGATCACGTACTGCCCGCGATCGTCCCACCCCACGCGACACTGCCCGTGATCGACGGACTCCTGGAACTCGGAACCTGGCAGTCCGTCACCCTCGTGGACACCAACCGGGACAACCCCCGACGTCAGGTCCGCCTGTCGTTCTTCGGCTGCTGACCCGCTCCCCGGGTCACAGGGGTGAACACGTATCAATCATGACAGGTCAGAGGCCGTTTTCGTAGGACCAAGGGCACAGCGGATTGCCCTTGTTCGGGCCCGTGTGCGGCTTTCAGAATCACCGTCATGACCTACTCAGCGCACGCCAGCCACGACGCGGTACTCCGAGCCCGAGTTGCCCTCCTGGGATCCCAGACCCTGCCCGCCCGGCAGGAGGTCGCCGCCTACCGCGTGCTCGTCCAGGTGAGTCCACTGGCGTATCTGCCGCTGCTGGCCGAGGCGTTGTACGAATACAGCCGCCAGGACTTCGCCCATCTGCCCGAGACCGCCCTGGCCCTGCGGGCCGAGGCCGTCGCCGCCGCACGCCGCATGCACGCCATGGAGCCGGCCAGGGGCCTCCTGCTCGTCAAGGCCCTGAACCGCTACCGGGAGCAGCTGGTGCTCATGGACCGTCAGGAGGAAATCGCGGCGGTGGAGCGGGAGATGGCCCAGGTCGCCTCCGGTGCCGGCATGTAGCGACCCGGGAGCCGAGGGGCCGCGACTCCCGGCCCGGCAATGCCGGGCCCGCGGCCCCTCGTGCCGGATGATCGGGGGAGGGGCGCCGACGAGGGACCCGGAGAGCCGATGCGACACCGAATTCCGCTGCTGCCCGTCCTCCTGGCGGCGGCGCTCCTGGCCGCCGTTCCCGGGTGCGGCGGCCCCTCGGCCCCGCGCGGCGCACCGCCCGCGCCCTCCTCCGTACCGGCGACCGGCGACTTCTCCGGCCAGGTCGAGGTGGGCGGCGGCCGGAAGATCTATCTGAGCTGCAAGGGCAGCGGCAGCCCCACCGTCATCCTGGAGTCAGGACTGCACGACTCCTCCGACACCTGGACCATCACCGACACCCGGCCGCCCGTACCGAAAGCCCCGGCGGTGTTCCCCGGCGTCGCGGCGTTCACCCGGGTCTGCCGCTACGACCGGCCCGGTACCGTCCGGTACGTCGACCCGCCCACGCTCACCACCCGCAGCACGCCGGTCGACGGCACCCGCGCCCTCACCGCGATGGCCGACGATCTCGACACGTTGCTGACATCCGCCCGCCTGCCGGGCCCGTACGTGCTGGTCGGCCACTCCTTCGGCGGGATGATCACCCGGCTGTACGCCCAACGGCACCCCCGTAAGACGGCGGGGCTGGTCTTCGTCGACGCCTTCGGTACGGACATCCGAGCCCTCTTCGGCACCCGCTGGGCCGCGTACCGCACGCTGCTCGACAGGCCCGGCACGCCCTTCGACGCGCGACCCGACTTCGAGAGGGTGGACATCGACGGCGCGATCGACGCCGTCAGCGCCGCGCCGCCCCTGCCCGCGGTCCCCATGGCCGTACTCAGCAAGACGGAACCGTTCGCCGCTCCGTCCGGAACCTCGAAGGACCTCCTGGACACCCTGGAGCGGGCCTGGCCCCAGGTCCAGCAGAAGCTGGTCGAGCTGGGGACCCAGACCCCGCAGTTCCTGGCCACCGGGAGCGACCACTACGTCCAGGTGCACGATCCCGACCTGACGATCAGCGCGGTCCGGCTCGTCGTGGGCCGCGTCCGCGCCGAGCCGTAGGCGTGGTGCGGGACGTCGGGGAGGTCCGGGCCGGCCGGTGGGGTCGGCCCGGACCTCACGATCAGGCGAGGTCGAACCGGTCCAGGTTCATCACCTTGTCCCACGCCGCGACGAAGTCCTTCACGAACTTCTCCTTCGCGTCGTCGCTCGCGTAGACCTCCGCGAGCGCGCGCAGCTCCGAGTTCGACCCGAAGACGAGGTCGGCACGGGTGCCCGTCCACTTGACCCGGCCGGTGGAGGCGTCGCGGCCCTCGAACGCGTTCGCGTCCTCGGACGTCGCCGACCACGTCGTACCCAGGTCGAGCAGGTTGACGAAGAAGTCGTTGGTGAGGGACCCGGGGGTCGCGGTGAAGACACCGAGCGCGGTCTGCTGGTGGTTCGCGCCCAGCACGCGCAGGCCACCGACCAGGACCGTCATCTCGGGGGCGCTGAGGGTCAGCAGGTTCGCCCGGTCGAGCAGCAGGTACTCGGCCGGCAACCGGTTGCCCTTCCCGAGGTAGTTGCGGAACCCGTCGGCGACCGGCTCCAGCGCGGCGAACGACTCCACGTCCGTCTGTTCCTGCGTCGCGTCCGCGCGGCCCGCGGTGAAGGGGACCTGGACGGCGAACCCGCCGTCCTCGGCGGCCTGTTCGACGGCGGCCGTGCCGGCCAGCACGATCAGGTCCGCGAGCGAGATCCGCTTGCCGCCGCTCTGGGCGGAGTTGAAGGATTCCTGGATCCCGGTCAGGGTACGCAGCACCGCGGCCAGCTGGTCCGGGTCGTTGACCTCCCACCCGCTCTGCGGCTGGAGGCGGATCCGGCCGCCGTTGGCGCCGCCCCGCTTGTCGCTGCCACGGAAGGACGAGGCCGAGGCCCACGCGACGGAGACGAGCTGGGACACCGTCAGGTCCGAGGCGAGGACCTGCTGCTTGAGCGCGGCGACATCGGCGGCGTCGACGAGCTCGTGGGTCACCGCGGGGAGCGGGTCCTGCCACAGCAGCGTCTCGGTCGGGACCTCCGGTCCGAGGTAGCGCACGACCGGGCCCATGTCGCGGTGGGTCAGCTTGAACCACGCGCGCGCGAACGCGTCGGCGAACTCGGCGGGGTGCGCGAGGAAGCGTCGGGAGATCTGCTCGTAGGCCGGGTCGAACCGCAGCGAGAGGTCGGTCGTCAGCATCGTCGGGGCGTGCGTCCTGGACGGGTCGTGGGCGTCGGGCACGGTACCCGCGCCGGCGCCGTCCTTCGGCCGCCACTGGTGCGCGCCGGCGGGGCTCCTGAACAGCTCCCACTCATAGCCGAACAGGATCTCGAAGAAGGTGTTGTCCCAGGTGATCGGGGTGTTGGTCCAGATGCCCTCGAGACCGCTGGTGATCGCGTCGCCACCCTTGCCGGTGCCGAAGGAATTGCTCCAGCCCAGCCCCTGCGCCTCCAGCGGGGCGGCCTCGGGGTCGGCGCCGACGCTCTCCGCCGGGCCCGCGCCGTGGGTCTTGCCGAAGGTGTGGCCGCCCGCGATCAGGGCCACCGTCTCCTCGTCGTTCATCGCCATCCGGCGGAACGTTTCTCGGATGTCGCGCGCCGCGGCGATCGGGTCGGGGTTGCCGTTCGGGCCCTCGGGATTGACGTAGATGAGGCCCATCTGGACCGCGCCGAGCGGGTTCTCCAACTCGCGGTCGCCGGAGTAGCGCTCGTCGTCGAGCCAGGTGGTCTCGGGGCCCCAGTAGACGTCCTCGTCGGGCTCCCACACGTCGGGACGGCCTCCGCCGAAGCCGAAGGTCTCGAAGCCCATCGACTCCAGGGCCACGTTGCCGGTGAGGATCATGAGGTCGGCCCACGAGAGGCTCCGGCCGTACTTCTGCTTGACCGGCCACAGCAGACGGCGGGCCTTGTCCAGGTTGCCGTTGTCCGGCCAGCTGTTGAGGGGCGCGAAGCGCTGCTGGCCGGCCCCGGCACCGCCGCGGCCGTCGCTGATCCGGTAGGTGCCCGCACTGTGCCAAGCCATACGGATCATGAACGGGCCGTAGTGGCCGAAGTCGGCGGGCCACCAGTCCTGGGAGGTGGTCAGCACGTCCGCGATGTCCCGCTTGACCGCGGGAAGATCGAGGGTCTTGAACGCCGCGGCGTAGTCGAACTCCTCGCCGAGGGGGTTCGCGACGGCGGGGTTCTTGGCGAGGATCTTCAGGTTGAGCCGTTCGGGCCACCACTGGCGGTTTCCGCCGCCTTGAGTCGGGTGCGGGGCTCGTCCATGGGCTACCGGACAGCCCTCCCCACCCTCCGACTTGGCGTCCGTGACGATTGCATCATGGTTCTCAGACATGGGAATCCTTCCGTACCAGGCGGATCACGGTGTTCAGGAACTGAATGCGACTGAATGCGATGGAACAGCCGGGGCGCGGGGCCCCACGTGCATGGGCTCGGCCTCGTCGATCGCCTCGACGGCCGAGGGGTCACCGTCCCGGACGGTTGCGAGAAGCGGGACGCCGGCGGCCGGTGCGCGCGTGCCGGCACCGGGCAGCTCCTCGGCGGTGATCCGTCACGTATGTGTCACCTGCCGCTCTGGAGTCTTCCTGTCTCTTGGCTATCTACGAAACCGATCCTACGATGGACGGAATCCAAGTCAAGAAGGACACCAGGTCCACATTCGATCGGATCCCGGATGTCCGCCGATAAACTTCGGGGCACCCCGTCGAAACTGAATAGGTGGGCCGATATGAGTGACCTGCTGGAGCGTTTGCGCGGGCGTGGTTGGCGGATGACGTCGCAGCGGCGCGTGGTCGCGGAGGTCCTCGACGGTGACCACGTGCACCTCACGGCGGACGAGGTGCACGCCCGCGCGGCGCAGCGGTTGCCGGAGATCTCCCGGGCGACCGTCTACAACGCCTTGGGCGAGCTGGTGGCCCTCGGCGAGGTCGCGGAGGTGACGACCGACGGCCGGGCCAAGCGCTACGACCCCAACGCGCACCACCCGCACCAGCATCTGGTGTGCTCCGCCTGCGGACTCATCCGCGACGTCCACCCGACGGACGACCCGCTCGCAGGCCTCCCGGTGGACGAGCGTTTCGGCTTCGCGGTGTCCGGTGTCGAGGTCACCTACCGGGGCCTGTGCCGGGACTGCGCGTAGCGCGGCCGCCGATACGGTCCAGCCCTGCCCCTGCCCCTCGCCCCACGTGCCGCCTCCCGGAGCGGCCCGACCGTCGGAATTCACCCACATTTCGCGACGCCATTACCGTCTCTTCCCGGCCACGCGCAAGCCTTCAACAAGAAAATCCTTGATGGCGCACTAGACTGGTGGGTTGTTTGGCGCTGGGCCGGAACAACCTGGGCAGACCCGGGCTCCGCCGGCGACCCGGATGCTGCCGGGAACGAGACGCGAGGGCCGATGGCAGTCACACCTGAGCACGGTGAACTCACTCTGCTCGACGACGGGGAGACGCTGGAGGAGTCCGGCAAGTCCGCCCGCTTCACCGCCGGGCCCGCCGCCCCCACCCGCACCCTCGTCGACATCTTCGAGGCGACCGTACGGGCCCACCCCGACGAGCTCGCCCTCGACGACGGAACCACCCGGTTGACCTACCGGGCACTGGCCGTCGAGGTCGAGCGCCGGCGCCGGGCCCTCGCTGCCGCCGGGGTAGGACTCGGCGACCGGGTCGGCGTCCGCGTGCCGTCCGGGACCAACGAGCTGTACGTGGCCGTCCTCGCCGTCCTCGCCGCCGGCGCCGCCTACGTACCCGTCGACGCCGAGGACCCGGACGAACGCGCCGACCTCGTCTTCGGCGAGGCCCGGGTCCGCGCCGTCCTCGGCGGCGGACAGCGCATCCACTCCGGCAGCGCCCCGGAGTCCGGCGCCCGCGCCCCCGCCTCCCGCCCCGGCCCCGAACACGACGCGTGGATCATCTTCACCTCCGGCTCCACCGGCAAGCCCAAGGGCGTCGCCGTCAGCCACCGCAGCGCCGCCGCCTTCGTGGACGCCGAAGCCGCCCTGTTCCTCGCCGAGGAGCCCATCGGCCCCGGCGACCGCGTCATGGCAGGACTCTCCGTCGCCTTCGACGCCTCCTGCGAGGAGATGTGGCTGGCCTGGCGCTACGGCGCCTGCCTCGTGCCCGTACCCCGCTCCCAGGTCCGCAGCGGCGCCGACCTCGGCCCCTGGCTCGTGGAGCAGGAGATCACCGTGGTCTCCACCGTGCCGACCCTGGCCGCGCTCTGGGAGCCCGAAGCGCTCAACGAGGTCCGGCTCCTGATCTTCGGCGGTGAGGCCTGCCCGCCCGAACTCACCCAGCGCCTGGTCACCGAAGGCCGCGAGGTCTGGAACACGTACGGGCCCACCGAAGCCACCGTCGTCGCCTGCGCCGCCCTGCTGACCGGCGAGGAGCCGATCCGCATCGGTCTCCCGCTGAACGGCTGGGAACTGGCCGTCGTCGACGAGTCCGGGGAGCCGGTGCCCATGGGCGGCAGCGGCCAGCTCGTGATCGGCGGCGTCGGCCTCGCCCGCTACCTCGACCCCGACAAGGACGCCGAGAAGTACGCCCCGCTCGAAACCCTCGGCTGGCAGCGCGCCTACCGCAGCGGCGACCTCGTACGCGCCGAACCGGAAGGCCTCGTCTTCCTCGGCCGCGCCGACGAGCAGATCAAGCTCGGCGGCCGCCGGATCGAACTCGGCGAGGTGGACGCCGCGCTCCAGGCCCTGCCCGGCGTCGCGGGCGCGGCCGCCGCCGTCCGCACCGCCCGCAGCGGCAACCAGCTGCTCGTCGGCTACCTCGTCACCCAGGACGGCTGGGACCACGCCGCCGCCGTGACCCGGCTGCGCGCCGAACTGCCCGCCGCCCTCGTACCGCTGCTCGCACCCGTCGCCGAACTGCCCACCCGCACCTCCGGCAAGGTCGACCGGGGCGCCCTGCCCTGGCCGCTGCCCGACCTGGAGACCTCCGGCCCCACCGAGCAGCTCTACGGCACCGAGGCCTGGCTCGCCGAGCAGTGGGGCGAAGCCCTCGGCGTCACCGTCACCAGCGCCGCCGACGACTTCTTCGCGATCGGCGGCGGCAGCCTCGCCGCCGCCCAGCTCACCACCCGGCTGCGCACCCGCTACCCGAGCGCCGCCGTCCTCGACATCTACCAGCAGCCCACCCTGCGCAAGCTGGCCCGCCACCTGGAGAAGTCCGCCCAGGGCGACGGCGCGGCCCGCACCGTCGCACCGGTCCCGCTGCGCTCCCAGGTGGCCCAGTCGCTGCTGCTGATCCCGCTGTTCACCCTGGTCGGCCTGCGCTGGACGGTCGCCCTGCTGGCCCTGGGCAACGTCCTGCACCACTTCGGGCCCTTCCCGTGGGCGCCGACCGCCTCGTGGTGGCTCGTAGCCGCCGGAGCGCTCCTGCTCTTCAGCCCGCCCGGCCGGCTCGCGATCGCCGCCGGCGGCGCCCGCCTCCTGCTGCGCGGCGTGCGCGCCGGACGCCATCCGCGCGGCGGAAGCGTCCACCTGCGGCTCTGGACGGCCGAACGGCTCGCCGAATGCGTCGGAGCCACCTCCCTCACCGGTTCCTGGCTGGAACGCTACGGCCGGGCCCTCGGCGCCAAGATCGGCCCCGAGGTGGACCTGCACTCCCTGCCGCCGGTCACGGGCATGCTCAAACTCGGCCGCGGCTGCGCCGTGGAGTCCGAGGTGGACCTCACCGGCCACTGGTTGGACGGGGACCACCTGGAGATCGGCGCGATCAAGGTCGGCGCGGGCGCGGTGGTCGGCACCCGCAGCATCCTCTTCCCCGGCGCGCGGGTCGGAAAGCGCGCCGAGGTCGCCCCCGGCTCCGCCGTCGTCGGACAGATCCCGACCGGCCAGCGCTGGGCCGGCGCACCCGCCGGGAAACTCGGCAAGGCCAAGCACAACTGGCCGGGGGAACGCCCGCCGCGCGGACTCCCCTGGCGGGCCGCCTACGGAGCGGCCGGCTTCGGCCTCACCGCCCTGCCCGTGCTCGCCGCCCTGCCCGCCCTGCTCGTCGTCAGCCGCTTCGTGCCCGCCGACGCCGGGCTCACCGAAGCACTGCGCGGAGCGCTGCTCGCCGTGGTGCCCGCGGCGCTCGCCTACGGGTTCGCGTACGCGGCCCTGCTGCTGGTCTTCGTACGCCTGCTCAGCCTCGGCCTGCGGACCGGCACCCACCCGACGCACAGCAGGGTCGGCTGGCAGGCCTGGACGGTCACCCAGCTGATGGACCTGTCCCGCGAGACGCTCTTCCCGCTGTACGCCGGACTGATCACCCCGGTGTGGCTGCGGCTGCTCGGAATGAAGATCGGCCGGGGCGCCGAGGTGTCCACCGTGCTCGCCCTGCCCAGCCTCACCACCGTCGGCGAGGGCGCGTTCCTCGCCGACGACACCCTGACCGCCCCCTACGAGCTCGGCGGCGGCTGGATGCGCATCGGACACTCCGAGATCGGCCGCCGCGCCTTCCTCGGCAACTCCGGTATGACCGCCCCGGGCCGCTCCGTGCCGGACGACGGACTGGTCGGCGTCCTGTCCGCCACCCCGAAGAAGGCCAAGAAGGGCAGCTCCTACCTGGGACTCCCGCCGGTCCGACTGCCCCGGTCCACCGCGGACGCCGATCAGAGCCGTACCTACGAGCCCCCCGCGCGGCTGCTGTGGGCGCGCGGCCTCGTCGAGCTGTGCCGGCTCGTCCCGGTGTTCTGCTCGGCCGCCCTGGCCGTGCTGACCGGGGCGGCTCTCTGCGCCCTGATCACGGGCGGCGGTCCGGGGATCTGGGGAGCCGCGCTCCTGTCCGGAGCGGTCCTGCTCATCGCCGGAACGGCCGCCTGCACGGTCGCGGTGACCGCCAAATGGCTGCTGGTCGGCCGGCACCGGACGGGGGAGCACCCGCTGTGGAGCGGCTTCGTATGGCGCAACGAACTGGCCGACACCTTCGTGGAGGTCCTGGCCGTGCCGTGGCTGGCCGGATCGGTCCCCGGCACGCCGGTGCTGGCCCTGTGGTTGCGCGCGCTCGGCGGCCGGATCGGCCGGGGCGTGTGGTGCGAGAGCTACTGGCTCCCCGAGACGGACCTGGTGGTGCTCGGCGACGGGGTCAGCGTCAACCGCGGCTGTGTGTTGCAGACACACCTCTTCCACGACCGGATCTTGAGGACGGATACTGTGGTGCTCCGTGAGGGCGCCACCCTGGGCCCGGGCGGAATCGTCCTGCCCGGGAGCACGGTAGGGGCCCGCAGCACCCTGGGCCCCGCATCCCTCGTGATGGCCGGGGAATCCGTCCCCGCCGACACCCGCTGGCTGGGCAATCCCATCGAGGCGTGGCGGTCCTGACCGGGCCCTCCCCGCCGCGGTAGGCAGCAGGGCGGCACCGGCACACCGGTACACCAGCACGTCGTACGAGCACAGCGCAGGGAGCGGAAGCGGCAGTGAGCGGCCAGAGAACAGAGCCATCGGACCCGTACTTCCCGGCCAACGGCGACTCCCGTTACCGAGTGCACCGGTACGAACTCGCTCTGGAATACCGTCCCGGGCCCAACCGGCTCGCGGGCACGGCCCGGCTCAGCGCGATCGCCGGGCGGGCGCCGCTCGCCGAGTTCCACCTGAACCTGGCCGAATTCAGAATAGGCCGGGTCCTGTTGAACGGCCGGGCGCCGCACTACACCCACCGCGGCGGCAAACTGCGTATCCGCCCGGCCAAGCCGCTGCCCGCCGGCTCCGCCTTCACCGTCGAGGTGCACTGGGCGGGCAACCCCAAGCCGGTGCGCAGCCCTTGGGGCGGCATCGGCTGGGAGGAACTGACCGACGGTGCGCTGGTGGCCAGCCAGCCCGTCGGCGCGCCCTCCTGGTACCCGTGCAACGACCGGCCCGCCGACAAGGCCTCCTACCACATCTCGGTCAACACGCCGTCCCCGTACACGGTCGTGGCCGGCGGCCGGCTCCTCACGCGCACGACGAAGGCCAGCACGACCACCTGGGTCTACGAGCAGTCGGCGCCGACCTCCAGCTACCTGGTCAGCCTGTCCATCGGCATGTACCAGACGGTGCTCCTCGGCGACCCCGGCCTCGGGGGCGTACCGCAGAGCGCGCATGTGCCGGCGCACCTGCTGCCGCGCTTCTCCCGCGACTTCGCCCGGCAGCCCGCCATGATGGCCCTGTTCGAGGAACTCTTCGGGCCCTACCCCTTCGGCGAGTACGTGGTGGTCGTCGCCGACGAGGAACTGGACGTCCCCGTGGAGGCACAGGGCCTGTCCACCTTCGGCGCCAACCACGTGGACGGCGTCCGCGGCTCGGAACGCCTCATCGCCCACGAACTCGCGCACCAGTGGTTCGGCAACAGCGTGACCATCGCCGACTGGCGGCACATCTGGCTGAACGAGGGCTTCGCGAAGTACGCCGAATGGCTCTGGTCGGAACGCTCCGGCGGCCGCACCGCGCACGAGTTGGCGATCGCCGCACACCGGCTGCTGGCCTCGCAGCCACGGGACCTGCGGCTGGCCGACCCCGGCCGCAAGCTGATGTTCGACGACCGCCTGTACCAGCGCGGCGGCCTCACCCTGCACGCGATCCGCTGCGCGCTGGGCGACAGCGCCTTCTTCCGCATGCTGCGCGACTGGGCCACGGTGCACCGCCACGGGGTGGTGTCCACCGCGGGCCTCACCCAGCATGTGGCCCGCTACACGGCCGAGCCGCTGGACGAGCTGTTCCACGCCTGGCTGCACGCTCCGGCCCTTCCGCCACTGCCGGCGCCGCCCCGGCCCCCGATACCGGCGAGGCCCGGCTACCCGCCGACGAACGGCGGCTCCAAGGGCGGCCGGGGCAAGACCTCGGCCTAGGCCGTCTCTTCCGGATCTTGCCTGATCCTCCCCCAGCCCCAGGGGGCTGGGAGGCGCCCCCTGCCGCCCGGCACCGCACCTTGCCGCGTTGTCGAGGCACCCGGCTTTGTACGCGGCGATCCGTCGGGACCACCGCGGTGGCATGAAGATCCGGGAGATCGAGCGCAGGGACAACGTGTCGTGGCGGACGGTCCGGATCGACCTGACCTCCTCCGCCGGTAGCCCGGCGCCTTCGGCCAGGAGTGACAGCCCGCCGCCGTCCCGGAAACGGGTGAGGCCCCCGCGCTCGACGAGCGTGGGGGCCTCACTGTTCCTCGGCGCCGGTCACCTCAGGTCGGACGGCAGCCTGTCGCGGTGGACGCGGTGGTAGGCCGCGAGGCGTTCGGCCTGCTCGTCCATGCGGGACAGCAGCTCGTACGCCTCGACCGCGGCGCCTAGACCGGGCGGCGGGTGGTGAGCGGCATCCGGGCCCGCACCTGCCAGGCGCCCTCGGCGGTGGCTTCGGCCCGGAAGGTGCCGCCGGCCAGGGTGACGCGTTCGCCGAGGCCCTTCAGGTCGTAGCCCGAGAGGGAGGCCCGCGGGCCCGTCCCGTCGTTGGTGATCCGTACGGCCGCCTCGTGGGGACGGACGCGCACATGGACGCTGACGTGGCGGCAGTGCCGGGCGTGCTCGCGGATGTTGGTGAGGGACTCCACCGTCACCCGGTGCAGGGTCGCGGCCACCTCGGGCGGCACGGTGTCCGTCGGTCCTTCCTCGGTGAGGTACGCCGGTACCCCGTTCAGGGCGAACCCCCGTACCAGGGCCCGTAGGTCATCCATACCGGCGGGCGCGGCCGGCGCGACGTCGCTCTCGCCGGCCGTGAGCCCGGCGACCATCCGCCGCATGGACGCGAGGGTCTCGGCGCCCGTCTCCTCGATGCGCTGCAGAGCCGGCAGCACCAGGTCGGGCCGCCTGGCGGCGACCGCCCGGGCGCCCTGTGCCTGTACCACGATGCCGCTCACGTGGTGGGCGACGTAGTCGTGCAGATCCTTGGCCAGCTCGATCCGTTGTTCGAGGCGGGTGCGGTGGGCGCGCTGCCGCCGGACCGCCACCACCAGCCGCGCGGTCACACTCGCCCCCGCCACCAGGACGGCGACCAGGGTGAGGCCGAGCGCGACGATCAGACTGTCCTCCCGCACACCGGTGGACAGGGGACGTAGGACGACGGCCGCCACCAGCAGCAGGGCGACCGGCGTGCCGGAGGACGCCGGGCCCCGCCGGGTGACGAAGGCCAGCACCACCAAGAGGGCGACCGGCTCGAACGCGGGGTGAGCGGACGGGGCGCCGGCGGCGTCGTGACCCAGGTGCAGGGCCGCCGAGCAGACCAGCGAGGCCGTGGCGGCGGCGCCCCCGACGTAGACGAACGGCCGAGGTTCTTCGAACAGGGGCAGCGGGACGAGGGCGACGCCCACGAGGGCGGCCGACAACGCGAGCAGGCCCGGCGACACCGATCCGGTGAACGCCCCGGCCCGTACATCCGCCCAGGCCGCGGCCAGGAGCACACAGGCTGCGAGGGACCGCAGCAGGACCGCCGCCTTGCCGGAGGCGGCGAGGAAGCGGAGGAGAGGAGACCACATAGCGCGCAGATTAGATCATCGGCAGGCCCGGTCCCTCCGCCAAAAGTCGTAGTCGTACGGACCGGGATCCTCGGTTCACGCGCTACGCTTCCGGGCGCTCGCGGGGAGTGATCGCGGCCCGCCTCCGCCGGTTCCTGGGCCCGTGGCCGCGACCGGCCGGCACGGGACCCTCAGGACGTCGCGGCGTGGTCGGACTCGCTGCGCAGGACGCAGAATTCATTGCCTTCAGGATCGGCGAGCACCGCCCAGCCCGAGCCGTCGGGCTGCCGGCGATCGACGACCAGGGTGGCTCCGAGCTTCAACAGCCGCTCGACCTCCTCCTCACGGGAGGTCGTCGGACGCAGGCACAGGTGGATCCGGTTCTTGACGGTCTTCGGTTCCGGAACCTGGTTGAAGTACAGCAGCGGGCCCTCCGCGAGCATCACCACGGTCTCGTGGTCGCCCGGTTCGGCCTGCGGATGCAGCGGGCGACCCGTCACCTCACTCCAGAACCGAGCCAGCTCATACGCATCCGAACAGTCGATCGCCACGTTCTGCACCACTGAGACCATGCCGCACAGCCTGCCTGAGTTCCCGCACGACCGGCAAGATCCCCTAGCTCTGCCTCGTCCAGCGCTGCGACGCCTCCCCGCCGCACGTCTTGGTCACCAGGCCGCCGCTCATGCCCAGGTCGAGGCAGCCCCCGCTGAAGTCGTTGCGGAGGCTGCCGCCCGACCCCGTACGCCACAGCTGCGCGGTGCCGTTGGAGCAGTCGCCGACGAAGACCGCCTGGCCGAGCATGTTGGCGTACAGGCAGCCGCCGCCCCGCTCGTTGACGAGCTTGAAGCTGCCGTCCGGCCTGCCCTGGACGGTCCACCGGGCGCTCGCGTCCGCGCAGTCGCCGTAGTCCGAGGCCCCGAAGACCTGGGTGATGCACTTGCTGTTGTTGCCGTTGCGGAAGCGGTAGGTGCCGGACGCGGGAGGCGCCGGCGGCGCCGCGGTGGTGGGCGCCGTGGACGTCCCGCCGTTGGAGGGGCGCGTACTGCCGGAGCCGCCCGCGTTCGCGGGGTTGCCGGCATTGCCGGAGTTCGCGGCGCCGCCCGAGCCGGGCTGTGCACCGCCGGCGCCGGAACCGGGATCGCCACCGGGCTCGGTGCCGGGGGCGGCGCCGCCCACGCCTCCTGCGGCCCCGGCCGGGGGAGCGCCCGTCCCGGCCTGTCCCGGGTCCTGGGCCGGCGGCTGCGCGGGTGCCGCCGTACCCGAGGGGCTGCCGCCCGCCGCCGACGCCGTCGGGTCGGCCGGCGCCGTCACCGGGGCGGACGGGGAGTTCCCGGCCCCGGCCTGCGGCGCGGAGGTGTACGGCAGGTGCTGGACGGCGAGGGTCGTACCGCCCGCGACCACGACGACGGGCAGGACGGCGAGCAGGACGCGGGTCCGGCGGCGCCGCTCGGTCGGTTCCGGCCGGACCGTGGCCGGGGGCGCGGGGGCTGCCGCGGCCGGCTCCTTCCCGGGCTCCGGCTCGGGTTCCGCCTTCTCCCCGGTGAGCGGGATCGTCGGTACGTCGGGCTCCTGCACGTGCGCGGCGAAGGCGGCCCGCTCGGCCAGGCGCTCGGTGACGGCCTCCGGCCACAGCGGGTCGGTGAACGGGCCGTGCGCGCAGGCGCGTTCCAGGAGTTCGGCGGCGGTGGGGCGGCCTTCGGGGTCCTTGTCGAGGCAGGTCGCGACGAGCTCGGCGAGGTCCGGCTCCAGCTCCCGCAACGGCTCCAGGTCGGGCTCCTCGTGGACGATGCGGTACAGCACCCCGTGTCCCGACTCGTCGCCGAACGGCGGCTGACCGCAGGCCGCGTACGCCAGTACGGAGCCCAGCGCGAAGACATCGGTGGCGCCGCTCAACCGCCTTCGGCCCGAGGCCTGTTCGGGCGCCATGTAGGCGGGCGTACCCACGACCATGCCGGTCCGGGTCAGCTGGCTCTGCTCGGCGGCCCGGGCCACACCGAAGTCGATGAGGGTGAGACCGTCCAGGGTCAGCATGATGTTGGACGGCTTGAGGTCCCGGTGCACCATGTCCAGCGTGTGCACCGCCGCCAGCCCCGCCGCGGCCTCCCGCAGCAGCAGCCACAGCGCCCGCACGGGCAGCGGGCCGCCGTGCAGCGCGATGGCCTCGCGCAAGGTGAGCCCGGGGATGTACGCGGTGGCGAACCACGGGGGAGTGGCGGTGCGATCGCTGTCGAGCAGCGGCGCGGTGGCGTCCGCGGGCAGCCGGGCGAGGTTGTCCAACTCGTGCCCGAACCGGCGCAGGAAGTCCTGGTCCTCACCGACGACCGAGGACAGCAGCTGTTTGACGGCGACGTAGCGACCCTCGCGGACCCCGAGGTAGACCCGCCCCATGCCGCCGGCCCCGAGCCGGCCCGCGAGCGGTATCGACCCGATCCGGCGTGGGTCCTCCGCCTCCAGCGGCTCGGCCCCGCTCCCCGTCAGCTCTAACACGTCAGCCCCGCTCGAATTGGAGAAGTTTCCAGGAATCTAACCCTGATGATCCCGCGGCGGCAACGCGGGTCGCCGAACGCCGAGTTGATCCGGATTTTGCCGGGGAACGAGGACCCGTCGGGCCCGGTCGACCCGCCCGGCCCGCCCTGCTCGCCCGGACGGGGCCGCCCCCGGCCCCACTGGCCGCCCCCGTCAGCAGTGGGATAATCCAGTGGGGGAGACAGATGTGACGCACTCGGATCGAGAAGCTTGGGCGACTCGAAGGGAGGAGCGTGGTGAGCACCCCCGCCGCCGCTCGCATCGCTGACCTGCTGGAGGACGTACCGACGGCCTCGAACCCGCCCGCACGGTTCCCCGCTCCCGCCCCCGACCGACCTCCGCGCACCGATGGTCCAACTCTCAACATCACGGTGGTCTGGGGTGACATCGCGCAGATCGCGGCCGATCTGCACGTCACGGGCCATTACCAATCGGTAGTGCCCGCCGCCGCGGAGCTCGCGCTCGACCGGGCCATCTCCGTCGACCCTCGCCGCGTCATCACGGAGCACACCAAGCTCGGCTGGATCGACGCCCAGTTGGGCGAGGTCACGTACTTCCCCTGCAAGGAGGGCTCCGTGCGGTGCGCCGCCGTCGTCGGCATGGGACCGATGGGCACCCTGACGGAACGCCGCGCCGTCCAGATGTACGCCTCCCTGCTCGGGGAAGCGCTCGGGCTCGGCCACGTCTCGACCATGGCTGCCGTGCTCATCGGCTCGGGCACCGGCAATCTGACCGTCAAACAGGCGGCCCGCGCCCTCGTCCGGGGCTTCGCCGACGCCCTGGCACCGCTCGGCCCGCCCGCACCGCCGCCCCGGCTCACCGACGTACTCGTCATGGAGGTCGACCGGCTGCGCGCGGAGCAGCTCCACCTCGCCCTCACGGACTCCGCCTCGAAGCTCCCCCAGGTGCGGATCGTCCCCGGACTGCGCGAGGAGAGCGGCGGCGAGTTGTTCGGGCCCTCCGCCGCGGTGTACGCCCTGTCGGCGCTCACCGGCCTCGCCGCTCCGGTGGCCGGGGAGGACGTCCTGCAGACCGTGCTGGCCGGCTTCGACCCCGACATCCAGGGGATGATCCGCGAACAGCTGGCGGACCTGGCCTCGGTGGAACGCACCGAGCTGTCCCTGACGGTCCGCAGACCGGCGGAGGCCCAGGACGACGCGGTGCCCGTCCGGATGTCCGTCCAGTCGGGGGTCGGCGGCCTGCGCTGGGCGGCGCTGACCGGGCGGGCCACCGTACCGGAGCGGCTCGTGCCGGTGGACATGGACCTGCTGCGGGAACTCGTCGACCGGCTGACGGAACCGAGCGTCAAGGACGCGTGCGAACTGCCCGACCTGCTGTCCCGGTTCGTGGTGCCGCCGGACTTCCAGCGGCTGCTCACCGACGACTCGACGGTGCTGCTGGAACTGGACCGGGACACGGCCTCCGTCCCCTGGGAGTTCCTGGCCGAGATCCAGCAGGCCGGGATGGAGAAGCGAGATCCCCTGGCGATCCGCACCCAGCTGTCCAGACAACTGCGCACGACCTACTCGCGGGTGATGACCGAGGGTCTGGCGGACGGACCGCTGCGCGCCCTGGTGATCGGCGACCCGGGAGACCCGGAGAAGGGCTTCCACCTGCCGGGAGCCCGCCAGGAGGCCCTCGCGGTGGCCTCCCGGCTCAAGGAGCTCGGGGCCAAGGTCAGCCTCTTCGTCGGCGCGGCGAACTCGCTGCGTCAGCCGGGCGTCGACCCCGCCCGGCGCCTGGACGTCCTGCGGGTCCTGCTGTGCGGCGGCAACCACATCGTCCACTACTGCGGGCACAGCGACTTCGACCTCTCCGGTACGGGACGGCGCTCGGGCTGGGTCTTCGCGGACGGCCTGCTGACCGCCCAGGAACTGGCCCTGCTCGAACGCCCGCCCCTGATCGTCGTCGCCAATGCCTGCTACACGGCCCGGCTCGGCGACGCCACCGGCCCCGGCACCCCGGCCGTCGAGCCGGGCCTCGCGGGCCGCAGCCCCTGGGGAAACCCGCAGGCGGCGCTCGTGCCGAGCCTCGCCGACGAATTCCTGCGCATGGGAGTGGGGCACTACATCGGGGCGGCCTGGCGGATCCCCGACGACCAGGGGATCTCCTTCGCCGATCAGTTCTACACGCACCTGTTCAAGGGCGGGCCCGGCGAGGCGACCCCGACGGTGGGCGGCGCCGTCCGCGCCGCGCGCAGGCGCCTCTACGGGCTGCGCGCCGCGGGCCGGCAGGAGCAGGGCCCCGACAGCCAGGGCGGTCCGAGCGGCCCGGACGGCTCCGCCGGCCCCGCCGGCCCGGACGTCACGCCCAGCGGGCAGCGCTGGAGTTCCTGGGCCGCCTACCAGCACTACGGGGACGCGGCCGATCCCTTCGTCCGCCCAGGGGGCAGTTAGGGGGTGTCTTGTCGGTCAGGCCGGGCTCGCGGCGGCCGGCAGCGCGCCTCGCCGCGTCGTCCTCGGTCGGCGACGCTCCGCGTCGCCTCCCTCGTCCGCCTTGCGAGCCTTCCCCTCGGCCCTGGCGGGCCTGGGGAGACCCCATGGCACCGACCACCGCTCCCTGATCCACCCTGACCGACAAGACACCCCCTAGGAGGCCACTCATGGCCAGGATCCCGATGGCCGATGTCGTCGTACTGCTTCCCGGAATCGGCGGCAGCGTGCTGACCAGGAACGGCAAGGACGTGTGGGCGCCCTCCGCCTCGGCGGTCCTGGGCGCGCTGGCGAGCCTGGGAGGCTCGCTGGAATCCCTCGAACTCCGTGAGGACGACTGGCTCGTGGACGATCTCGGCGACGGCGTCGCCGCCGATCGCCTCGTGCCCGATCTGCACACCCTGCCCGGCCTGTGGAAGATCGACGGCTACACGGCGATCGAGAAGTTCCTGCTGGCCCGGTTCGACCTGCAGAAGGGCCGGAACTACTTCCCGTTCCCGTACGACTGGCGGCGCGACAACCGGGTCGCCGCCCGCAGGCTCGCCGAGCAGAGCGCCACCTGGCTGCGGGACTGGCGCGGGGCGAGCGGCAACTCGGCGGCCCAGCTCGTCCTGATCGGGCACTCGATGGGCGGGCTCGTCTCCCGCTACTTCGTCGAGGCGCTGGGCGGCTGGAAGGACACCCGGGCCATCGTGACCTTCGGGACCCCGTACTACGGCTCGCTCAATGCCGTCGAGTTCCTGTGCAACGGCTTCCAGAAGCGGTTCGGCCCCTTCGAGAAGGACCTCACGCGCCTGCTGCGCTCCTTCACCGGCCTGCACCAGCTCGTACCCGTCTACAAGTGCGTGTTCGGCCCGGAGGGCGAGGCGGCCACCCCGGCCAACGCCGGGCTGCCCGGCTGGCAGCCGCAGTGGAGCAGCCACCTCACCGACTTCTTCGGCGAGATGGAGAAGGCGGCCACCGCCAACCGGCAGGAATCCGCCTGGGAGTCCAACCAGGTGGTCTACCACCCCATCGTCGGCATGGACCAGCCCACCCTGCAGTCGGCCCGGCTCGCCGATCACAAGGTCGAGACCCTGATGCACCGCGGGGACGCGGACGAGGGGGGCGACGGCACCGTGCCCAAGCTCTCCGCCGCACTCTCCGGCACCGAGGACGCCCGCACCTTCGTCCCGCAGAAGCACGGGAGCCTGCAGAACCAGGACGCGATGCTCGACCACCTCGGCGGCATCCTCCAGTCCCTGCACGACGTACGCATCGACGATCTGCGCGCCGCCGTGACCTCGTGGTTCAGCTACCTCGGTGACGATCTCTACCTGGCCGACGAAGCCGTCGTCTGCGAGGTCGGCGCTATCAGCGCGCTCAGCGAGGGCGAACTGCCCGAGGTGCCGGCGCGACTCTCGGTGACCGCCCGGGCCACCGGCCGGGCGGGGGGGGGGGGGGGGCTTGAGCACCTCGATGCCCGCTTCCTCGGC